>DATDRO010000070.1:0-8730 GCA_035291685.1 Nitrospirota bacterium
CAGCCATGCGATACACATGGCCGTACATGCTGTAGAACACGATCTGGATTCTCACCTTGTCTGTCATGCCGTTTTCCTTTCGAAGGCTGACTTCTCCTCGAAGTTCTTAATAAATTGCGCTACCTGGACACCGAGATACACACATTTTATTCCGTTCATGCATTCATCGGCGTCTTTCTTTTCGAGGTGCGTTGTGAGCACCTCTTTTCCTCGTTCAAACGTAATAACGTAGGCGTTCTTCCCCGCGTTAAAATCGAGACCCACGGAGAGATTGTTCTGCCTGATCTCGGGGTACATCTCCATGATCTTTTCCTTTAATGCAACATTGTTGTATTCCATAGGCGCCTCCATTTACATCCCCCTTTGTAAAAGGGGGATTAAGGGGGATTTTTGATTATGTGCAAAGCCCCCCTCCGCCCCCCCTTTGCTAAAGGGGGGGGAAACAATAATCACGCCCACGGCGTGCCGCCGTCCACGATGGCGTGCTCGTCCCACATGAACCAGTTTCCCGTGTCCGAGAGAAATTGATGGGTGTTGGAAAATATCCGGTAGTGCTCCCTTTCTTCCGTGATGAGCCGTTCGAACAGGGCCTTCTCCTTGTCCGTTTTTGCCGCGGCGAGAGATTTTTTATAGAACGCCTCGCCTTCCTGTTCCATCCGCATCGCGATATTGAAAGCCTCGAGTTCGTCCTTCGTAGCCTCGACCTTCTTCATCATCTCGGCCTTCATGGATTCGAAGACGGTCTTGACCCGTTTCATGGGGCTCACGTCCTTCGCCGTTATATCCAGCCCCTTGATGATCTGAGAGATCATCTCGCAATGGCGCTTCTCGTCCTCGGTGATCGTCAGGAACATCTTCCTTCCGGCCGGATGTTTCGTCTTTCGGGCTGCTTCGGTGTAGAACTGTATTGAATCCGTTTCCATCTTCATGGCGATCTCGAGAACGTTCATTGGCTTCTCCTTTATCGGTCCTTAGTCGTACGAAAAGCGCCGTGCCGTTTCTTTTCAGCAGGGATAAAAAGACTAATATTATCCTGAATTCTTTTTTATAATTATAGCACACTCCCCTTGGGTTCCAGGCTTTAGAATGAAGTACCGCGTAGGTATGGTGAGCAATGAGAGCGTGTTCACGGAATAAACACGCCCGGTTCTCAGTGAGCGCATCCGCCGTCTTTGCCGTGGCCGCCGCAGCAGCCCTGGATCGTAAGCACGGGAAGCGCCCTGGCAGTGAAGAGGGCGGCATTCTCCTTTACGGTGACCGCCTGGGCCCGATGGACCGTGATGCCCATCTGATTCAGTCTCGTGAGCGCGCCTGCGCCGATGCCGCCGACAACGATCGCATCGACACTCTGGTTGTCGAGCGCCTTCATCGGGTTGCACGCGCCGTGCGAGTGATGCTGGTCCCCGTTATGGATCGTTGCGACAGCATTGGTGTCCGTATCAATGACCACGAACATCGGCGCTGACCCGAAATGATTGTATACCTTGCTTTCGATCCCCTCATTGTTTTGAACTGGAAAACAAATCTTCATACCTGCTTCCTCCTTTGTTTAGTACTGATAAATATTAGTAACTACTCAGGACCTAAAACTTCATACTCACACGAAGGCACGAAGCACACGAAGAACAGCAAAAGATATATGCGCTTGTTGGTTTTAAACCCGAAATGAAGCTTTTCTTTGTGCCTTTGTGGCTTTGTGTGAGATAGACCTGAGCAGTTACAGAGTTTATTCAAACACAACGGCCTTGCTCTCGGCAAGGGCCGACGCGACCTTTTTCCTTCCCGACGAAAGGATCCTCTGTACGGTCCCCCTCGATACGCCCATCCTCTTGCCGGCCTCCTCTTGCGTGAGATCATCTAAGTCGCAGAGCTTCAACGCCTCGAGCTCATCATGGAAGAGCGTGACCTGATCAACCTCAGACATCGGGATTCCCGTGGGTTTGAAAGCCTTTCCCTTGAACTGGCACCCGCAAAGCCTCTGTTTTTTATGCCTTGGCACGTCGCAGTCTCCCCGTTCTGTGTATATGCACAGAATAATACGGGTTTGCCTCTCTACTGTCAAGGGATTATTGCGGCGGCGAAATGCTGCGGTTATTCCAGGGTCCACCCGCCTGTTCTATGCTATAATCGGTCCTTTAGGTACGCTGAATGCAAAAAACTATCATGAAATCAATAAAATGGCCTGCTATACAGGAGTTGGCACCATTAGCAGGACAGCAAAATTTATTTTCCTATTGACTTGAAGTTTTCAAAAAAGTAACATATACTTTCTCTCAAGCCCGTTTGAAACTTGGTGCGGGCCTGTTTTTTTAAAGACGGCGTTACTAATTATGTTTTTCATTCTCGTTTTAGTCGGATTCATACTTGTCCCTTCCTTTGCCCATGCATGGGGTCCCATGACCCACATGTATCTGGCCAACGAAATCTTCTCCTATGCCCCCTTGATACCGGCCGGAATCTTCGCCTTGATGAAAAGGCACCGTCAGGATTTCCTCTATGGAAATCTGATGGCCGATATGGTCCTTGGGAAAAAATATCTGCCTGAGGACAAAAGCTCCCATTGCTGGGACGTGGGTTTGAAGCTTCTCCGCCACGCGAATGAGTGGCCGGAAAAGGCCTTTGCCTACGGATTCCTTAGTCATCTTGCAGCCGACACGGTGGCGCACGAAACGCTGACGGACAACATGCGCAACATGGGCCATACGTGGGTTGAGTTGAAAGCGGACAGCGTGATCAACAAGGTGTACTGGCTGCAGTCGGTGACGTTCAGCAAGGCCGTCCAGAGGAGGAATGACCTGTTCCTTGAGAACTCTCTCGACAGCTTTGTCTTTTCCCTGAAGACCAATAAAAGGATATATAAGGGAATGGTCTTCCTTTCGTTCTTAAATAAGAAAAGAAAAAGGGGAGTGGACAAGGAATTCCTCACGAACCTCCATGATGAGTCAATAGCGCGGATGCTGGATCTGCTCAAGAACGGCACCGACGCTTCTGTTCTGTATAAAAATCCCCTGTAACGATGCCGTTCTGATGCATAAGACGTGATTATCGGTTCAAGCCGATCGAATCGCGTCCCAAAAAGCCTTACAGCGTCGCTTCGCGCTCAGCCCCTGCTTACGCAAAATTGTAAAATCACTCTCGGGAGGCGATTATGGATATGCATACCGTAAAAGTCGAAATACCCGAAGGCTGCAACATTATCCTCGGGCAGACCCATTTCATAAAAACTGCTGAAGACCTGTACGAGGTCATTGCCACAACGGTCCCGCAGGCCAAGTTCGGCGTTGCCTTTACCGAGGCTTCGGGCCCGTGCCTGATCCGGACCGAGGGAAACGATGAAGACCTCATCGCGTCAGCCGTGAAGACCCTCGAATCCATCGGAGCCGGACACGTGTTCTGCATCTTTCTCCGGAACGCGTTTCCGATCAATGTCCTTAATCAGATAAAGAACTGCCCTGAGGTATGCCGCATCTTCTGCGCCACGGCAAATCCCCTCGAAGTTGTCGTGGGGTCAACGGCGCAGGGGAAGGGGATCCTCGGCGTCATAGACGGTTTCCCGCCGAAAGGCGTTGAGACCTCCGCGGACAGGGCGCAGAGAAAAGAATTTCTGAGAAAAATAGGCTATAAGCTCTGAAGTGATTGTGCAAAAAAGAAATGTGAACTCCCACCGAAGACCGCCTGCCGCGCCTGGTAACCCTTTGGCTACCGGGGGCGGCGGTCCATTCGCTCTGCCGCGCAAACGTGCAGCTTGTGCACTCGTGGTACAAGGTAAGGCGCCCTGTCCCAAAAGCACTTTTGCATTTCGAAGATTTGCGGGGCACTGAAAAGAGCGCGTCTATCGTTCACGGACCGCTGCCCCCTGCCCCGTAACTGAAGGGTTGCCGCGCCCGAAACAACCCTCTTTACTTTTATCATCTAATCGTACATAATAGTGCATTGAAAAGAACGGGAGAAGTGCGCTCCCACGGCGTCAGGGAGCCGTCTCAGACAGCTCGGAGAGGGCATCGAAGGAGATCTGGTGATGAAGAGCCAATCACGGAATGAAAAACTGAACAGCTGGGTGAAAGAGGTCGCTGATCTCTGTCAACCCGACTCGATCACCTGGTGTGATGGATCAAAAAAGGAATATGATCGGATGATGGCGCTCATGCTGGAGCGCGGCATGGCGATCCCGCTCAGGAAGCGGCCGAACAGTTTTCTGTTCCGCACCGATCCCAGCGACGTGGCCCGCGTGGAGGACCGCACGTATATCAGCACGCACTCGCAGGAAGACGCCGGCCCTACCAACAACTGGGTCCACCCGGATGAGCTCAAGAAGACCATGCGGGGCCTGTACCAGGGTTGTATGAAAGGCCGCACCCTGTACGTCATTCCCTTTTCGATGGGTCCCATCGGCTCACCCATCTCGAAGATCGGTGTTGAGCTGACCGACAGTCCCTATGTCGTATGCAACATGCACATCATGACCCGCGTCGGCATCAGGGTAATGGACGTGCTCGGAGCGGACGGAGAATTCATTCCCTGCCTCCACTCCATAGGCGCTCCGCTTGAAAAAGGCCAGAAGGACGCCCTGTGGCCCTGCGCCCCGATCGAGAAAAAGTATATCAACCATTTCCCGGAGGAGAACCTGATCTGGTCCTACGGCTCGGGCTACGGCGGGAACGCCCTGCTCGGGAAAAAGTGCCTCGCCCTTCGCATCGCCTCGAACATGGCAAGGAAGGAAGGCTGGATGGCCGAGCACATGCTGATCCTCCGGCTGACCAGCCCCCAGGGCAAACGCTATCACATTGCCGCCGCGTTCCCTTCGGCCTGCGGCAAGACGAACCTCTCTATGATGCAGCCGTCCATCAAAGGCTGGAAGTGCGAGTGCATCGGCGACGACATTGCCTGGATGAAGATCAGGGGGGACGGCAGGCTTCACGCCATCAATCCCGAGGCCGGGTTCTTCGGGGTCGCGCCCGGCACGTCCTACACGACGAACCCCATGGCCATGGACACGCTCAAGAAGGACGTTATCTTCACGAACTGCGCTCTCACGGACAACGGCGATGTATGGTGGGAGGGCATGACCGATGATTCTCCGGCCCATGCCATAGACTGGAAGGGCCGCGACTGGACGCCCGAGAGCAAGGACGACGCGGCCCACGCGAACGCGCGCTTCACCGCGCCCGCATCTCAGTGTCCGGTCATCTGCCCGGACTGGGAAAATCCCGAGGGCGTGCCGATCGATATCTTCATCTTCGGCGGCAGGAGGAGCAGTGTTGTGCCGCTCGTGACCGAGGCATATTCCTGGGACCACGGCGTGTTCATGGGCGCGACCGCCGCTTCCGAGACCACATCCGCGAACATCGGCGCGGTCGGCAACCTGCGGCGGGACCCGTTCGCCATGAAGCCGTTCTGCGGGTACCACATGGGTGATTATTTTCATCACTGGTTCGCCATGGGCGATCGCCTAGGCGCGAAAGCCCCGCGGATCTTTTATGTGAACTGGTTCGGGAAGAGCCCCGAAGGCAGGTTCCTGTGGCCCGGGTTCAGCGACAACAGCCGGGTGCTCAAATGGATGTGCGAGCGCGTTGACGGCAAACGGGACGCGAAGAAGACCCCGATCGGCCTGATGCCGAAGGACGGAGATATGGATCTTACCGGCCTCGACATTTCTTCAGAGAATATGAAGGCGCTCATGGATGTGGACCTGAAGGCGTGGAAGGCGGAGATCCCCGACATCGAAAAACACTTTGCGCTTTTCGGGAGCCGGCTCCCCGAGCGGCTCAGGAAGCAGTTCGAGGAGTTCAGGAAGCGCCTGGGGTAAGGCTTGTCGCATATAGTTACGGTACTCATGCCCATATCCAATGCCCTCTTTCTTCCTGAAAAGAGGGCATTGTTGATATCAGGCACTGGTGAATCCGGTTGACAAAAGTGCAGTCGCATATTATAATCATAATGCAGTCATAATATGATGTCTTATTTTGGAGGGCCGTTATGAAGACGCTGACCATACGAGGCATTGATTCCGCACTGGACCGGGCCATTAAGTCCCGGGCGAACCAGAACAACCTGAGTGCGAACCAGTGGATCCTTCAGGCTTTGAAGATGGTCACGGGAACGGGCAAGGAACCGGTGTTTAAAAAACACCACGATCTTGACGCGCTGGCGGGCGGCTGGAGTAAAGAAGAAACTCGGACGTTCGCTAAAAACACAAAGATCTTCGAGCGTATCGATGAGGATGTCTGGAAATGAAACGCCTTGCCATCGACACGAATATCTATGTTGCTTTCAAAAACAATAGCGCGGATGTGGTCGACATATTCAGGGCCTGTGATGTCATCGGCGTTGACATCGCGGTCATTGCGGAGCTGTATGCTGGATTCTCTCTCGGCAACAAGGAAGCGAAGAACCGGCGGGAACTGGAGGCATTTCTGAATGCGCCCAGGGTAGAGGTTTTGGCGCACGATTTGGATACGGCTGAATTCTACGCGCTGATTGTGAAAAAATTAAAGGCAAAGGGAAAGCCGATCCCCTCGAATGACATATGGATCGCCGCGAACGCATTGAAACAGGGCATGGCGTTATACTCATTTGACAAACACTTTGATGAGATTGACGGTTTGCTTCTGGTGGGGAAGTAGCGGATAGAATGATGCCGGATTTCGCTACGCTTTACCCGACCTACCAACTCAACTGCCAAGGCGCAAAGGACGCCAAGGAAACCTTTAAGCACGATATTCAACCTTCGCGTTTTTCGCGCCTTCGCGGTAAATTTTTTTGGCTAGTCTCATAGTGAAAAATCCTGCTCCCCATAAAGCCCTCGTGAATGTCCTGGGCGTGGTTTACCTTCACACCAGGACCGACGACGGCGGTGACCTGTACTGCACCCGTTTCGCCGAACCCCACCAGGAACATCTCAATATTAAAAACTGGTACGAGGAAAGCTGGTTCAAAACGAACCGGGTCAGACTGCTGGGGACCAGTTCCGTGTACCGCGTGCCCACGAGGCCCGTGAACGGCGCCAGCCTGGACTTGGTGGTCAAGAACTGCCGCGTGGGAGAGGACGTCCCGATCAACACCCACACGCTCGAGGAGTTCGTCAGCGCCGAGTTCAACAGCCCCTGGGAGGAGTTCGCCCTGGTCATGGAGATGGCCGACAAGCAGGTCGGTCAGCGGGTCAACTGGATCCGGGCGCAGCGGCCCCTGGCGATCTACGTGCCCCCCCAGAGAATGCAGTTCTGGCAGAGCGGACGATCGCGGGCGAAGATCAACCGCATCCGCGCGCGCCATCCCGGCATCGACATCGACATCCTCAAACAGTACAAGCTCGTTTACGAATGGATCCGGGGCAAGAACCTGATCGAGACCTTCGAGCACATCAAGATCGATCTTCCCGACATCGTTCATCACCTGCAGGCCATGCAGAAAAAGGCATTCGACGACCTGAGCAAAAAAGGGTACCACATGGCGGACATGAAGCCCGAGCACGTGATCCTCGATGAAGAGGACATGGGGCGCATCGAGGAGGCGGGCAGGGGCGGGGATGCCGGCGCCGCGCGGAAGCAGGTGGACATCATCTACCACCTGCTGAGCGTCGGGAAATACTCGGTCATCGATTATGAGCTGCTTTTCCGGACGCCTGAACACGAGGACCGGGTCAAGGCATCGAGGCGGCATTCCTATCTTGACGACATGCGGAACCGGCTCGACCCGACGCCGCTGCCTTCGCACCTGAGCCGGACGGAGATCATCGGCGTGCCGTATATTTTCGGCCGCGCGGAGAGCACCGGCGGCCGCATGTGGGTCGTCGGACGGAACGCGCGGCTGTTCGATTATTTTCTGCCGGAGCGCTGGCGGAAGACGCCTTCCCTGAGCCTGTCCGATGCCAATGAGGTGTATTACACGGTCACCAAGGACAACATCCATCTTGTCTGGGAAACCTCCCGTGTGGGAGAGATACCGACCGACAAAAAATACAGCGCTGAAGAGGTCGAGAAGATCAGGCACTACGGGATCAACAGCCCCTTCGAGGAGTTCGCCATCTCCGAGACGCTGAACCAGCTGGGGATCCACGCGGTCTACGTACGGGCGATCTATGCGACCGGCAGTGAAAAGGAGGAGCGGTCGATCGATCCCCGCAGATACGAGTCCCACAAGGCCATCCTGGACAACGACGGCAACCCGATCCTCGGAGAGGACCATAACTACATATCGATCCGCGGCTACTACAACGGCCCTGATGAATGGGTTTCGAAGCAGGAAGGCTCATTGCTCACGCCTGTCGATCTGGTAAAGGCGGTGCGTAAAAAGATCATCAATGAATCGCAAAGCAGGAAGTTCCTCGAAAAGGTCATCGCGCGGCTAAAGGAGGCCGGATATGACGGGTCATTACTGAAGGCCAACGATCTTCTTCTCGCGGTGGACGCCAAAGGCGGGATCATGAAGGACAAAGCCCGCGAGCCGGACGTCATCATCTGCAATTTCGAGGTGATCTGGAAGGTTGCTGGCCCGGCATGATCGTGTGCATGTTGCACATTTTTGCGTCCTCTGCGTCTCCGCGTAAGAGCGCTTTTGTGGGTGTACCATGAAAAACCAGCAGATCGCAAAGATCTTCAACGAGATCGCCGAGCTCCTGGAGCTCAAGGGCGAGAACGTGTTCCGTATCCGGGCTTACCGCAGGGCGGCGCAGAACATCGACGGGCTGCCCAAGGATGTTACAACGCTCTCCGAGGAGGAGCTTGAGGCCAT
>DATDRO010000071.1:0-14139 GCA_035291685.1 Nitrospirota bacterium
ACCTATGCGATGAACCTCGTGGATTCGTTTCCCCGCCTCGTGCTCATTCTGCTCGTTATTGCCGCGTTCAAGCCGGACATCTATTACATCATGATCGTCGTCGGTCTCACGAACGTGCCGGTCGTGGCGTCGCTCATCAAGGGCAAGATCCATTTTCTCAAACAGAAGAATTTCATTGAGGCTGCCGTCTCCCTCGGTCTGCCGAACAGGGTGATCATCCTCAAGCATATTTTGTGGCACAATTGCAAGTCGCTGCTGATCATCCAGGCGACCCTCGGCATGGGCGAGGCCATCCTCATGGAGACGAGCCTCAGCTATCTGGGGTTCGGGGTGCAGGAGCCCACGCCCTCGTGGGGCAATATGGTCCTGTCAGGAGCCAACTATTTCATGAAGGGCAACTTCTGGCCCTCCACAGCGCCTGCGCTCGCGATCCTGTTCACCATCCTCGGCTTTCACCTGCTCGGCGACGGGTTGAACAATATCCTCGAAGGCAAGAGGGACCGATGAAGAGCGCGCCGCTCCTTAAAATAGAGGACCTCCGCACCTATTTCTATTCCAAGAGCAAACAGGCGTTCGTACGCTCCGTGGACGGCGTGAGCCTCGAGATCGCCAAGGGAGAGACCCTCGGCGTCGTGGGCGAGAGCGGAAGCGGCAAGAGCATCACGGCGCTCTCGGTGATGGGCCTCATCAGCGGCGGACCGGGCGTCATCAGCGGCAAGATCGGCTTCAAGACCGACGGCATCCAGAAGAACCTGCTCCAGTGTCTCGAAGACTACGTGGACCTCAAAGCGAGGGACGGCAGGATCATGGGCGTTGAAAAGAACGTGGTCGGCTGGGAGAAACACTCCGATCGCATCATGGGCAACGTGCGAGGGAAAGAGATCGCCATGATCTTTCAGAACCCGAAGTCCTCGCTCAACCCTTTTACGCCGGTCGGGAAGCAGATCACCGAGGCGATCCAGCTCCACACGCAGACCAAGGACCCTGTTGAAGCAAAAAAGCGGGCCATCTACTGGCTCAGCAGGGTGAAGATAGATTCTCCCGGACTCCGGTTCGACAATTACCCCTTCGGCCTCTCGGGAGGCATGTGCCAGCGCGCCATGATCGCGATGGCGCTCGCCTGCGAGCCTTCGCTTCTCATCGCCGATGAGCCGACGACAGGCCTTGACGCGACCATCCAGTCTAAGATCACCGACCTGCTGGCCGAACTGAAAGCGGAACTCGGCGTCACGACCATGCTCATCAGTCATGACATCAGCGTCATTTCCAGGCTTTCGGACAGCGTTGCCGTGATGTACGGCGGCACGGTGGTGGAGTACGGCCCGGCCCGGGACATCCTGACTGCGGACGCGGTATCCAAGCATCCCTATACCTCGGCGCTCCTCACGTCGATCCCGAGCGAGCAGAACATAAAGGAAAAAGGGTATCTCCAGGCGATCGAAGGCGATGTGCTCGACACCATCAATATCCCGCCGGGCTGCAGGTTCTATTCCCGGTGCAACAGGGTGACGGACAAGATACGAAAGAAGTGTGAGTTCACGGAGCCGGACCTGCGGGAAATTTCCCCCGAACACCGGGTGAGGTGCTGGCTGTATTTTGATTAGATGCTGTTGTTTACCGCGGAGATCGCCGGGCACGCGGAGAAAACGACAAGCATATTATCGTTAATATCTCAGCGCCCTCTGCGTTCTCGGCGGTGAAAAGGTTTTAGAATATGTCGAAGACCATACTCGAAGTCAAAGACCTGAAGAAACACTACTATCACCGGAAGGGGCTGTTCTCCTCGGTCAAGGGAGAGGACCGCACCATCCCCGCCGTGGACGGGGTGAGTTTTTATCTCAAGGAGAACGAGACCGTAGGCCTCGTTGGGGAATCGGGCTGCGGGAAGACCACGATCGGCAGGACCATCCTCAGGCTCGAGCGCCCCACCTCCGGACAGATACTGTTCGATGGTACTGATATTACGGCCATGCCGCAGAATGAGCTCCGGCAGCTCAGGAGCCGGATGCAGATGGTCTTCCAGGACCTGGACGCGGCACTGAATCCCAAGATGCGCATCCGGGACATTCTCAAAGAATCGATCACGGTGCACCACAAGGCCGGCGATACCGAGGTCGCCAAGAAGATCGGCGAGCTGCTCGAACAGGTAAATCTCAAAAAGAGCAAGCTCTCCAATTTTCCCCATGAGCTCTCGGGCGGAGAAAAACGAAGGGTGGGGATCGCGCGCGTCCTGTCGGTCGGCCCGCGGTTTATCGTCGCCGATGAGCCGACGAGCGCGCTCGATGTGTCCATCCAGGCCCAGGTCGTGAACCTCCTGCGGGACCTCCAGAAGCAGCTCGGACTTTCCTATCTTTTCATCTCGCATGACCTCCGGGTCGTGGAGCTCATCAGCCACAAGGTTGCGGTCATGTACCTGGGCAGGGTCGTGGAGATGGGGCTTTCCGGCCGCATTGCGAACGCGGCGCGCCACCCCTACACGCATATCCTCTGGTCATCACTCGTGGAGAAGCAAAGCAAGGAATCATCCCAGTCAACGGCGAGGCCGCACTCAGGCGTCTGGGGCGTGTTCGATTTCGAACGGCCCTTCTCCGGCTGCCGCTTTGCCCCGCGCTGTCCCGTGTTTGAATCCAAGGGCAGGCCCACCGTCTGCACCGATGCCAGGAGCGAGCCGCAGCTCCGCGATATCGGCGACGGCCACCAGGTCGCGTGCCATTTCCCGCTGTGATCTTTTATTGCACGCGATAGCTGCCGGATTCATGTCACCATCTCGATCTTTTCAACCCCGGAGCACTTCAGAGCAATATCGCAAGCTATCACACTGAGGCTTTCGGAAAATGCACCCTTTTGTCACCCTGAGCGAAGTGAAGGGTCTCGCACTATTACGATCCCGTGAGATTCTTCACTTCGTTCAGAATGACATTTTTTACTTTATTGCTATTTCGCGAACGCCCCTTCATTATTAAGTTCTTATTGATTTTCACACGCCCGGTGTTATAATAAGCCATGTGTTTATCACGTTCTCTGCGATTATTTATTTTCTTTTTGTTTTTTTCATCCGGTCTTGTCTGGGGCGGACCCCCAGCCCCCGCTCCGCTCATCGTCGAACACGGCCCAAGGAACACGCAAAAGATCGCCCTCACGTTCGACACCTGCCCCACGGGGACGCCGGATGAATACGATGGGAAGGTTGTCGAGGTTCTGCTCCGGGAAAAGGTAGCGGCCACACTCTTTCTGAGCGGCAGGTGGGTTGAGAAAAATACGGAAAAGGCGAAATATCTTGCGAGCCTGCCGCAGTTCGAGATAGCCAACCACGGATTTTATCACGCCCACATGACGGAAAAGTCGGATGAGCGCGTAAAGCGCGAGCTCGTAAGGACGCAGGCGATCATCGAAAAGATCACGGGAAAGAGGCCGAGGTATTTTCGGCCGCCGTACGGCGAGGTGGACGAACGTGTTGCGAAGCTTGCGGCAGAGGCCGGACTCGTGACCATCCAGTATGACCTGGCATCAGGAGATCCTGATCCAAACCTCTCTGCGAAGGGCATCGTCCGCGTCGTGCTCAGGGACGCGCAAGGCGGGAGCATCATTGTCTTTCACATGAACCGCAAGGGTGTTCACACCGCTGAAATCTTACCCGAGGTCATTCAGGGGCTTCGTCAGAAAGGGTTTACGTTGGTTACGGTGGGAGAGCTTTTGTATAAATCCAAATCACAAATAACAAATCGTAAATAATCATCAAAATCCAAATCACAACATCCAAGGGGCTTGGAGATTGAAGTTTATTTTTTCAAGCTGCTCTTGAGCCGCTGGAGCCATACAATGTGGCTTTTTTCCTCATTGATGATCTCATCCATGACCTTTTTCTCCCGGACGATCGACCGGAGCTCCATGTAGTAGAGGAGCGTCTCTTTCTCAAAACCGAGCGCGAAGTTTACGGCGTCCTGGGCCGTCCTTACCCGTTCCATGGACGGAAGGGCCTTCCCCTTGCCCAAAAAGAACTCGGATTCAACAAATGCCCTGAGGTAATCGCTCACATCCTCCCACTGAGAGGGCTCCGGTCCGCTTTTCGTGACGATTTCCTTGAGTTCCGCAAAGGTTTTCTCGTGGATCTTCTCTTTTGCCGCGAGGGTGCCGAAAAGTTTGCCCAGGTCGGCGTTCTTCTTGAACGTGTCCGACATTGACAGGTAGAACTGGCAGCCGAGCCGCTCGGTCTGCACTGCCATTTCCAGGATCTCGGCGATTGAGTATTTATTCATGGGGACTCCTCATGAGGCTGGATTTTTTACGATACGCAAAATAATAGCTTTTCCCTCCCGATGTGTCAATCGAATTTTGCTTTTCCTTGCACAAATCTCCTCATTATGATACTATTTCCCCGGTATGCGAAGATTCGTCGGATTATTGTTTTGCTTGTCCCTCGCGCTGCCCGGGGCATCGTTGTCCGCCGAGAAGGGGCTGGCAATAAAAGGGGTCCGGTATTTTTCGTACCCCACCTTTACCCGGGTCGTGCTTGAGCTCGAGTCCGCCGGTCCGTACGTGCTGACAAAGGACCAGGATGGTCGTCGGCTCATTTTCACCGCTTATGAAGGGCCGCTTGTGCTCAAGGCCCAGCAGATGCCGTTGATCAATGACGGTGTCGTGAAGACCATAGAGGGAAAAGAGGACGGAGGCAAGCAGTTCATTTTTGTCAACCTCGACAGCGCGGCGGGAGAGGTAAAGGACTTTGTCCTCCGCAACCCTGACCGGGTCGTGCTTGATGTTTCAAGAGGGCCGGTGGGGCCGCCGATCCCGGCGCCCCCGGGCAGGAAGGCCGTGGTCGTTATGCTCGATCCCGGCCACGGCGGGAAGGACAGAGGGCTTGTTTTTGCACAGGGCCAGGAGAAGTCACTGACGCTTGAGCTCGCACGGGCCGTCAAAAAACTGGCGGCAAAAAAGGAATCCGGCCTTTCAATCGCCCTCACGCGCGAGAAGGACCAGTCGCTTTCACTCGACGAACGGGCGGCGATCTCGAATTCCGCGGGAGCGGCGCTTTTCCTGGGTTTCCACGCCGGCGCCGGCAAGGACGTGCGCGTCTATGTGCTCGAGCTGGATCCACCGTCCCGCCCGGGCGGGGTTTCGGGAGGGCGTAAAGACTTTATCGGTTTCGAGACCGAGAGCGAGCAGCAGAAGATGTTCTGGGGACGGCAGCAGGCTCTGCACACCCAGGAGAGCAATGGCCTTGGCAGGAGGCTCATTCACCAGATGACCGGCAGGGCCGATGCGGAGCCGATGCAGGCCCCGGTCGCGGCGCTCGGAGCGGTGGATGCCGCCGCTGTTGTCGTTGAGGTCGGCGTGGAGCTTGATCGGACGAAGACGGCCGAGGCGATCGTCAAGGGGATAGAGCAGTATGTCAGAGAGAAGCGATAGGAGCATACGCGGCAGCAGGTTCCTCCTCGTGCTGGTCGTCACGCTGTCCTTGCTCGCGCTCGGAGGCCTTTTTATCTGGATGCGGACGGGCCCGCGGGCGTTGCCGCAGTCCCGCCCGGACGGGACGAGACAGCAAATCGCCCAGGTGCGGACCTTCCGGACCGATGAACCGCTCCGTATTGTGGTGTACTGTCCCTCGGGCGGGATGCTCGCTGCGGAATCCGCCGCCGTCAGGAGGCAGCCTGATACGCAGTCGCAGGCGCGGGAAGCGGCATCCGCGCTTCTCGCGAGCCCCTGTGTTGTTCAGGCCCGTGTGCTGAGCGCTCTGCGGCTCAATGCCCTCTATCTCAACTCCTCCGGCGCCGCGTATGTTGATCTGTCCGCGGCCGCCTCGGGGCAGGAAGGAACGGGCTCGGCGTGGGACGAGATCCTTGCGGTCTACGCCATCGTCAACACGCTTACGCAGAACTTTGAAGATATTAAACGGGTCCATATTCTCGTCAACGGCAAGGAAACGCAGACCCTTGCCGGGCATATCGATATCTCAGTGCCCTTCACGAAGAGGATGGAGCTGGTGAAGCAGTAATTACATTCTCTGGACACAAAAAAAGTCGGATCTCACACAAAGCCACGAAGTCACAAAGAAAAGAAGTATCATTATTTTCAGTTAGTCCTTCTTCGTGTCTCTGTGCCTCCGTGTGAAAATTAGACTTCTTACGAGGTTATCATAAATACGTATGCAAAAAGCGATCGGCATATTCGATTCCGGCATCGGCGGTCTTACGGTGCTCAAAGAGATCATCGCGAAGCTGCCTGAGGAGAATACCATTTACCTGGGCGACACGGCGCGGGTCCCGTACGGCATCCGGTCGCCCGAAACGGTCACGCGCTACAGTTTCGAGAACACCCGGTTCCTCCTTTCCCAGGAGATCAAGATGCTTGTTGTGGCCTGCAACACGGCATCCGCGGTCAGCCTTGACGCGGTAAAGAAGGAGTTCCCGTTGCCTATTATCGGGGTGCTCGAGCCCGGCGCCCGGGCGGCTGTCGCCGTCACGAAGACCCGGAAGGTCGGCGTCATCGGCACCGAGGCAACGATCAACAGCGGCGCATATGCAAGGGCGATCAAGAGGCTCGGCGCGGACATCGAGGTCTTCAGCCTCCCCTGTCCGCTCTTTGTCCCTCTCGTGGAGGAGGGCTGGATCGAAAATGACGTGGCGGAGCTTGTGGCCTCGAAGTATCTCGCGGGGCTCAAGGACAAGCGCATCGATACCCTCGTGCTCGGGTGCACGCACTATCCGCTTCTCAAGGCCGTGATCACCCGGGCCATGGGTTCCGGGATCACGCTCATCGATTCCGCGACGGAGACTGCCAGGGAGGTGGCGGACGTCCTTGGAAAGCTCAGGTGGAGGAAAGAGGGGCAGGGAAAGGCCGTGCGTAAATATTTTGTGACCGACACACCGTCCCGTTTTGTGAAGATCGGCAAGCTTTTTCTCGAAGATTCGTTGCTGACCGCGGAACAGGTGATGGTCGGGGGGGTATGATGCTCGCCGCTTGACCAGCCTGCGGCATCTTCGCAGCTCAGCCACGCTGCTCCAGCGCAGGCGCTCCAGCGAACGGGCAGCAATGCGTTTCGGAAACTTCGTATCCCGCAGCGCTCCGCGCTGTTTTGGCTTATGTCGATTTCTTTCAATTTTGCCGGTCGCGCCGGTCGCACTGTGGTTGAGCTGCTTACCTGTTTTTTCCGCGCACGTATGAAGCACGAGGTGAATTAGATGAACAAAGAATGCGAACAGACCAGAAGATCGCTCCGCAAGTATCTGCACGGCCATCTCTTCATGCCTGAGCAGATGAAGATCGAACGCCACTTGAAAAAATGCGTCGTTTGCAGTTCAGAGTTCCAGGCGCTCAAGCGGGCGGCCGAGACCCGGAGGTATATAAAAGATATCACCCCCCCGGAAGGAGTGGTGCAGCGGGTCAAGGCCGGCGTATCGGGGTTGTCGAGACTGAAGAAGATCCTGTACCGCCCTCTCTGGGTTGCGGGCATCATTGCGGTCGCAGCGCTTGCTTATTTTTACGCCCTCACGCCTCATCGCTATGACAGCGAGCTCGAAGAGACGGGTGTTGCCCCGGACACGACGACCCAACCTCTTCCCGCGGCCTCTCCCGCGCCGCAAGTTGCCGCCAAGGCAGCGGCCAAAGCCCCGGTGGAGCCGAAAAGGACCGCGCCGGAGCCGGCGCTTTCCCCCGGCATCGAGCCGCTCGTCATCACCATAAGCGTTGATGACGAACAGACAGCGACGAGAAGGATCAATGAAGTGATGCGGGGGCATGCGACGCTCCGGAACATGCGTTTTAGCGATACGGTCAAGGAGATATCGGGGAGCCTGACCGCCAAGGAGCTCATCACTTTTTTTAACCGGATCGAGAATGCAGGCAGGGTTCATTACAGCGGCGCACGTCTCGCGTCGTTCCCTGCCGCGGCGTCCGTGCCTTTCATCATGAGGCTCAGGACCGAGCAGCGGCCGGCGGAACGGCCGGTTCAGCAATCCCGCGAAAAACCCGTTGTAAAGACCGGGGAGACCTCTGTTGAGAAACCAGCGCCTCCTGCGGCCCCTGCACAGCAAGCTCCGTAGGGAAAAAACGATCGTTGACGATCGCGGAAGGATATGGATTTTTTGATGGGGACGTCTCGAGACAAAACGTATCAGGAAACCGTTGATTATCTCTTCGGCCTCCAGAAGTACGGCATCAAGTTCGGCCTGGCCAACAGTTTTTCCCTCATGGAGCTCCTGGGCCGCCCTCATAAAAAGTTCCGGTCAGTGCATATTGCCGGCACGAACGGCAAGGGTTCCACCGCCGCGTTTTTGTCAGGTATTCTTCAGGCGGCCGGGTTCCGCGTGGGACTTTATACGTCGCCTCATCTGGTCCATTTTACGGAGCGGATCAGGATCAATAACGTCCAGATCACGGAGGAACGGGTCGTTGCTCTCGCGCGGAAGGTGCGAGAGGCCTGCCGGTTGATCGTGCCCGATGCGGGAAAGGAACGGCCCAGTCCCACGTTTTTTGAAGTTACCACCGCGATGGCCTTTGCCTGCTTCGCGGAGGAAGGTGTTGATATTGCCGTGATCGAGGCCGGGATGGGGGGCCGGCTCGATTCCACGAATGTCATTACCCCGCTCGTATCCATTATCACGAATATCGATCTGGAGCACATCGAGTTTCTGGGCGATACCCTGGAGCAGATAGCAGGGGAGAAGGCCGGTATCATCAAGGAAGGGGTCCCTGTGGTCACGGGAGCAACTCAGCCCGGGGTCATTGAAGTGCTCGAGAGCGCGGCGGTTTCCCGGCAGGCGCCGCTCTACAGGGCTCCAAAGGATTTCAGGCCTGAGCGCATCATCCCTGGCCCCCCGCAGGTTTTCGACTATCAGGGGATCGGCGGGGCATTCCCGTCCCTTCGGATACAGATGCTCGGCAGGCACCAGGTAGACAACGCCGCTCTTGCCCTGGCTGCGGTTGAATGTCTGAGAAACGCCGGTCTTGCCATAGATGAACCCGCTCTGCGGGAGGGGCTGGGGCGGACGTTCTGGGAGGGCCGGATGGAGCGGGTATCCGAGCGGCCTGATATCTACCTGGACGGGGCGCATAACCCCGCCTCGGCCCGCGTGCTCGCCCGGTCGATCGCCGCGATGAAACCCGCGTATCGAAAGCTCATCCTCATCATCGGCATTCTCGCGGACAAAGACTACCGGAGGATCGTGGCCGAGCTCGTTCCTCTCGCTGACCATGTGGTGGTTACGCGGCCGCAGTACTCGAGGGCGATGGATATCCCGGTCCTCGCGTCCGCGATAAAGGCCCTCCATGGATCCGTGGACACCGCGGGTTCTGTCGAAGAGGCGATCCGGGCGGTCGGAAAGGCCGCCTCGGACGACGATCTCATCTTGATCACCGGCTCTCTCTATATTGTGGGAGATGCAAGGGCCGCGCTGGTTCACGACGAGCACAGGCTCCATGCGTTCAACGGCCTTACGGGATGACTATGAAGAGATTGAGAAATACGGAGTGCGGAATGCGGAATGGAAAGCTCAAGGGACTGAAGGGATGCTATCGATGAAGGAGAGGACGGTACGCAGACTATCCCTGGTCCTCCTCGTTGTCTTTTCGGTCCTGCCGTGTCATTCCGCGTACACGCAGGAGCTTCTCAAGAAAATGCCGGTGACGATCAAGGCCGATAATCTTGATTATGACCGCACCAATGATGTGTATACGGCCTTAGGGAACGTGAAGATCGAGCAGGTCGACAGGCTGCTCGAGGCGGACAAGGTTGTCCTTGACAACAAAACCGGAGACGCCCTTGCCGAAGGGAAGGTATATCTCCGGGACAAGGGAAACATCCTGCGGGCGGAGAAGCTCGAGTTCAATGTCAATACGGGGGCGGGAATTATTTATAACGGTGAAATATTCATGAGCAAGGGCAACGTGTACCTCAAGGGAACGATGATCGAGCGGTTCTCCGAGACGGTATACCGGGTCAAACAAGGCACGTTTACGACCTGCGACGAGGGAGAATGGTATCTGAAGGCGCGTGAGATCAATGTTGACCTGGACAAGTATGCGACCGGAAAAGGCGTGTCATTCAACATGACAGGACTGCCGGTGCTCTACACTCCCTATCTCCTGTTCCCGGTGCGCCGGCAGAGCGGGCTGCTCATTCCGGAGCTGGGGAACGACAGCAAGGAAGGCTTTCTCGCGAAGGAGGCCTTTTTCTGGGCCATATCGGACTACCGGGACATGACCTTTACTTCAGATTACCGGAGCAAGCTCGGGCTCGGCACGGGCGTTGAATATCGATACGAAAATTCCCGGGACTCTTCCGGGAATGCGTATTACAATTATTTTAACACGTTCAAGCGATACCGGGACCCTGCAACGCCGGCCGCGCGATGGGAGTTCAAGTTTCAGCACGCCGAGGAGTTCGCCGAGGACCTCTCTGCCCGTATTGACATTAACCAGGTGGGCGAAGAGTTCTACTACCGTGATCTCGAAAAAAAGCTCGAGCATCGATCGAGACCGTACCTGGATTCGAACGCTTTTTATGTGGAGCGGTGGGACACGGCCGCGCTCTATCTGGCGGGACAGTATTCGACCGATCTTACACGAGCGAATTTACAGACGATCCAAAAACTGCCTGAGCTTCGTTATATGATCTTCGGCGAGAAGATCGCCGGACCCCTGTACCTGAACTTTGACGGTTCTGCCGTGAATTTTTCCCGGCAGCAGGGAGACGTCATGCGGCGGGCCGACTTTAACCCCAGTCTTGCCGCAGCGTTCGGATCGAGCGGTCTCCGATTCACCCCTCGTGCGGGTGCCCATGCGACTTTTTACGACCGTGGCGCCGACTCGACCGAGCCGGTCGAGCGGAAATACTATTACGCGGGGGCCGACCTCAATGCCCGTTTTTCCCGGGTCTACGGGGCGGACGGCGAAGCGGGGATCGGACGGATACGACACTCGATAGAACCCACGATCTCCTACGCGTATGTTCCTCATGTGAAGCAGGAGAACATTCCCCAGTTTGACTTTGTTGATGCCGTCGCGGCGCAGAACCTTGTTGCCGTTTCCCTGGTTAACCGGCTCACCGCCCATTATAAGGATGCGGCCGGTTTCAGAACCTACGACATGATGGTCTTCAAGCTGTCGGAATCGTACGACGTGGACGCCGCGAGAAACGGCGATGCCGCTGTTACCCAGCCGCGTTCCGAGATCGTCGGCGAGCTGTATGTAAAAACGCCCAAACTGCTCACGATCTCCGCAAACGGGACCTATAATACCTATACGCGGACGCTGACCTCGTCTTCAGAGAGCGTGACGGTCACTGGAGAGATCGTGCAGATTGATATGACGCGTCAGAATTTGAAAAACCCGAAAACGGAATTTCTGATCGGAGGGGTCGGTCTCAAACTCAGCCGGTTGGTGTTGAGCACGCACCTCTGGCGCGACATGGAAAATAGAATAACGACACAGAAGGAATTCAAGGCCCACTATGCTTCCCAGTGCTGGGGTCTGGGCTTCTCCTATGTTTCTCTGCCCGGAGAGACGCAATACCTTGTGACGTTTGATCTGAAAGGCATTGGGGCGATGAAGCTTTTATAGTATCCCGCAAGGATTGCCCTAATGGGGGGGGCGGGGGACGAGGAGGTCGGTATGGGCGACGAGGTCATTGTGCTGATAACCGCTGCTTCCGACAGCGAGGCTGAGAAGATCGCCCGGGCCCTGGTGGGCGAGCGTCTTGCCGCATGCGCGAACATCGTGCCCGGGGTGCGCTCCCTCTTTTTCTGGGAGGGCAAGACGCAGGACGAGCGGGAGACGCTCATGATCTGCAAGAGCACGTTGTCGCTCATGAGCAAAATTATCCAGAGGGTCAGGTCGCTCCACTCCTATTCCGTTCCCGAGATCATTGCCCTTCCGATCATCGCGGGCTCGCCGGAGTATCTCGCATGGGTGCGGGAAACGACGAAGGAACGGTGACGAAGGAACCGTTCGTACGGAAGCCATTTTATCATATGCGTCATAAGGATACGGGCAAAGCGCTTACGGCAATATATAAGGTTCTCTCCAGGGCGTACGGCCCGCAGCACTGGTGGCCGGGAGACACGCCGTTCGAGGTAATGGTCGGCGCGGTGCTCACGCAGAACACGGCATGGACCAATGTGGAAAAGGCCATTGCCAATCTGAAAAAAAGCCGTTTGCTCTCCCTGTCGCGCTTGCACGGCGCGCCCGGGAGGCAGCTTGCCTTTCTCATTCGTCCGAGCGGTTATTTCAATATCAAGGCGCAGCGTTTGAAGAGCCTTACCGCGTTCGTGGCGGGCCGCTACCGGGGAAGTCTCAAGAGAATGTTCGCGGATGATCCGCGAACCTTGCGTGAGGGGTTGCTCGGCGTAAACGGCATCGGACCCGAGACCGCCGACTCGATCCTGCTCTACGCCGCGAACAGGCCGTATTTCGTCGTTGATGCGTACACCAAAAGAGTTTTCGGCAGGCACGGGCTTATAGCGGACGGGGCGGTCTATCACGAGGTACAGCAGTTATTCATGGGCAACCTGCCTGCCGATGTCCGGCTTTACAACGAATACCACGCCCTGATAGTAAGGATCGGCAAGGAGCGCTGCAAAAAGAACAGGCCATTATGCGCAGGGTGCCCGCTTGAGAAGTTTTTGCCCGGTTAGCAGTTTGCTGAAAAAAATCCTGAGATTAGGTCAATCGTCATTCCGAGCAAAACGAATATTTTTGGTCTTTCAGCTGTGCAATAGTCTGTTTATATACTCTATATAGACCGTATTGTAAAAAATGCCCAATATCTTGTATAAAGCGGGCTGAAATTTTCAAAAAATCAAATAAGAACTTGACAATAGAAGCCGTATTTGTTAACCTCTATTCAGCAAAATGCGCGTCTTTTGCGGGAGGAATGATGAAGGCAGGAAATCCGAGAAATATGAAGAAAAAAGAGTACTTTACATTCATGTTTCTTCCCGGTCCGAACGCAAAGGTACGCACCCTCAGCATCTCCAAATCCGTTATCAAGAGCGCTCTCATTTCTCTTCTCGGAGTGATCGTCATCTCCCTTTATCTTGTTTATGAGTACAATGATGTGAAGGACAAGGTGTGGGAGCTCCAGACGGTCCGCCAGGAGCTCATGCAGCAGAAGGCCGAGGTGCAGAGTTTCGCGCTCAGCCTCCTTGATTATAAGCGCCAGATGTTTCGGCTGCGCGACCTGGATACCAAGCTCCGCCGCGCGGTGAGCCTGGGGCCCAGGGACAAGGCGCAGCAAGTGCTCGGCATAGGAGGCCCGGACGAGCTGGGGCTCCAGAACCTGACAAACATGGGCGAGAAGAAACAGCAGGATGCTCTTAAAGAGATGCATCAGGAACTGACACAGCTCAAAGGCGCGGCGCTCAGGCAGGAGGCAAGCCTCACGCTGCTCATCGAATATTTTGAAGACAAGCGTTCCCTCTATGCATCCACTCCTTCGGTATGGCCTGTCCGGGGATGGGTCACCTCTCCCTTTGGCAACAGGACATCTCCGTTCAGCGGTATTCTTAAGTTCCATGAGGGCATGGATATCGCGGCCCAGACCGGCACACCGGTGATGGCGCCGGCCGACGGGGTGGTGACCAAGGCGGGCTTCGGGACGGGGTACGGCAACCTGGTAGAGATAAGCCATGGATACGGTATCAGGACGATCTTCGCGCATAATTCCAGGCTCAATGTAAAGGCCGGACAGCGGATAAAGCGAGGCGATGTAATTTCCTACGTGGGAGATTCCGGCTCCAGCACCGGACCGCACCTCCACTATGAGGTTCGGGTGAACAACCTTCCGGTAAATCCTGCCCGCTATATGAACTAAACATGGTTCGTTTTGACGGACTCTTCGGCCGCAGTATATTCAATTACATTCATGATCGGCACGGGAAAAGGGCATGGGGGGCGGAATAAATGCTCTTTCCCTTTGTTCGTTACCTTAAAACCGGTTCCGCATGCGACAAGGCGGCGTGATGAAGCCAGTCGGCAGGCGGAAGCATGCAAGGAGGGAGTGGCCTTATGTCAAGCGGGAAAGTGAAGTGGTTTAACGAATCAAAGGGGTACGGTTTTATCGAACCAGATGGGGGAGGCAGGGACGTATTCGTGCATTATTCAGCCATACAGGGAGAAGGGTATAAGACGCTCTCGGAGGGCCAG
>DATDRO010000072.1:0-3477 GCA_035291685.1 Nitrospirota bacterium
CGAGCGCGTTGGCCGCGTAACTGGTGGACACGCCAAGGCATGCCTTGGAGAGCTCTTCAACGGCGATGCAGAGCTCAAGGCTTTTTTTGCCGAGGCCGCCGAACTCTTCGGGGATAAAAAGGCCGAAGAGGTCCGCCTGGGCCATGGCCTTCATGATGTCCCAGGGAAATTTGCCGTGTTCATCGAGCTCCGCCCGGACGGGCACGATCTTTTCCTCCGCGATCTGCCTGGCGAGGTCCCGTATCATGATCTGTTCTTCAGTCAGCAGGTAATCCATTGAATCCTCCGAAAATCTCAAATTTCAAATCGCAAATTACAAATAATCACCAAATGACCAAATCTCAATAACCAAACAGCTTGGAATCTGGTTTTTGGAACTTTATTTGATTATGGGTTCTTGATCATTGACATTTGTTTGTCATTTGGAGCTTGCTATTTGGTGCTTGTCTTTTCTTACCACCTCAGCAAAGCCGACGCCCAGGTAAGGCCGCCGCCGAAGGCCTCGAGGAGGATGAGATTGTTCTCCTTGATCCTGCCGTCCCGTACGGCCTCATCGAGCGCCATGGGGATGGATGCGGCGGACGTATTGCCGTACTTGTCGATCGTGACCACCACTTTTTCCATCGGCATGTTGAGCCGCTGCGCCATCGCCTGGATGATGCGCAAGTTCGCCTGGTGCGGCACAAGGAGGTCTATGTCCTCGGCTTTTACCTTGTTATGTTCCAGCGCTTCCTGCACGACGTCTTCGAGCGCCCGTACCGCCACCTTGAAGGTCTCATTTCCCCTCATTTTTATATAGTGCATTTTTTTATTGACGGTCTCATGCGACGGCGGATGGAGCGCCCCGCCGCCCGGTACGGTGATGAAGTCGCCGAACGATCCGTCCGAGTGCAGGTGCGTGGAAAGCACCCCGCGCTTTCCGGCGTGCTTCTGGAGGACGACCGCGCCCGCGCCGTCGCCGAAGATCACGCAGGTGTTGCGGTCTTCCCAATCCGTGAACCGGGAAAGCACTTCCGCCCCGACGAGGAGGACATTGGTATACATCCCGGACTCTATGAATGCCTTGGCAGCGGCCAGCCCGTAGATAAAGCCGGAGCATGCGGCAAAGATGTCGAAGGCAGCGGCCTTTTTTGCATGGAGCTTGTGTTGAAGCACGCAGGCGAGGCTCGGCAGGTACGTGTCCGGCGTCACGGTTGCGACTAATATCAGGTCCAGGTCCTCGGCGCTGAGTTCCGCCGCCTTGAGCGCCCGGTGACATGCTTCGTAGGCAAGGTCCGAGGTTGTCTGCCCCTTTTCCACGACCCTGCGCTCCCTGATGCCGGTGCGCTCCGTGATCCATTGATCGCTCGTGTCGACGAGCTTCTCCAGATCATGGTTCGTGATGACCTTTTTGGGCGCGTACGATCCGGTCCCTATTATTCGCGCATGAATCATTTGTTCTTCGTCAACTCCACATTATTTTGGATGTCTTCACGGATGTGCTTGTTTACCTCGCCTTCGGCAAACGTCGCCGCCACGCCGATGGCGTTCCTGATGGCCCGGGCCGACGAGCGGCCGTGGCTGATGATGCTGATGCCGTCGACCCCGAGAAGGGGCGCCCCGCCGTACTCCGCGTAATCGACCCTGCGCTTGAGCGCATAGAAGGCCGGTTTCATCAGGAGGTAGCCGAGCTTCCGTATCAGGTTCTCGCCGATGTTCTCCCGGATCATGATGCCGATAGCCTCGGCCACGGCCTCGGCCGCCTTGAGCACCACGTTGCCGATGAATCCGTCGCAGACGATAACATCCGCCTTGCCGCTGATCACGTCGCGGCCCTCAACGTTGCCGATGAAGTTCATCGACGTTTCGGTGAGGAGCTTGAACGCTTCCTTGGTCAGTTCATTTCCCTTGGTCTCTTCCTCGCCGATGGAGAGGAGACCCACGCGCGGGTTCAGGTTCCTGAGCACATACTTTGCGAAGACCGCGCCCATGACCGCGAACTGCAGAAGGTGGACCGGCTTGCAGTCCACGTTCGCGCCCACGTCCAGGACGATGGACCTTCCCTTGACCGTGGGCATGATGGTCGCAATGGCGGGCCGTTCGACGCCCTCGATCGGGCCCAGCACGAAGAGCGATGTCGCCATGGCCGCCCCCGAGTGCCCGGCGCTGATCACGGCGACGGCCTCGCCGTTCTTCACGAGGTCGTTCGCAACACGGATGGAGGAGTCCTTTTTTCTCCGGAAGACCGTGGCAGGGGAGTCGAGCATGTCCACCACCTGGGTCGCGTTCCGTATCTCGATAGGCAGAGACTTCGTATGGATGTGCTTTTTCAGTTCCGTCTTGATGCTCTGTTCGATCCCAACAAGGATGATGCCGACGCCGAGCTCCCGTGCCGCGTGCACGGCCCCCGACACGACGGCGTGGGGCGCATTATCGCCGCCCATGGCATCAACCGCGATCTTTATCATGAATACTCCTTGCCCCGAAAGAGCCGCACGCGCTCAGAGGCCGCAAGAACGACAAGGGACCTGTCTCTCATGACCTGCAATAGTAAAGGCAAAGAGCCGTACCGAACGAACGATACACGATCATCCCTTTGCCTTTATGCGACTGCGCATTATATCTGCTGGACAGTTACGATTTCCCGGTTGTTGTAGGTTCCGCACGACATGCAGACATGATGAGGCTGTTTCACTTCCTTGCACTGCGGGCAGGTCGAGAGGGTCCGGGCCGTGAGGTGCTTGTGGGTGCGTCTCTTGTCCCTGCGGGATTTGGAATGTCTGTGTTTTGGATTTGCCATTTTTTGTACAACTCCTTTGCTTATTTCTTGAAAATATTTTTTAATACGGAGAACGCATTTGTTTCTCCCGTGCCGGCTGTTTTACAGCCGCAGTCCGCTCCATTCAAGTCGGCGCCGCAGACGGCGCAGAGTCCTTTGCATTTTTCGCTGTGGAGCGGGACCATGGGAAGAGCGAGGAGCAGATGTTCCTTGACGATATCCGCCGGTTCGATCTCATCGCCTTCGTAAAATTCCACATCGAGCTCGGAAGGGGCGAGCTCATGCTCGTGGTCCCTGTCCGCTTCAAGGGCGCTCACCGGCGCGAAGTCAAAGTCCACTTCCACGTCCATCGGGTGCGAGAACTCTTTGAGGCAACGGCTGCACTGGAGACGCGGCGCCGCCTGTAACCTGCCCGTGACATGGAACAGTCCGCCTCCAACGGGTGTTATGCTCATTGCCGCCGTAACGGCCGTGGATGCTGCGCCCTCATCCAGGATATCGAGGTTCTCCGCAAGCTCCACCGTAAGCCCCTCGGGCGGTATGTCATTGATCTTGATACCCATGCTCATGCGCACTTCAGGGGCTGAAAATTATTGGATTATATAGGGGGGAGCGCGTTTTGTCAAGGGAAAATACCGGGAAGGCCGTCGGGAGACAGGAGACAGGAGACAGGAGACAGGAGACAGGAGACAGGAGACAGGAGACAGGAGACAGGAGAC
>DATDRO010000073.1:0-13009 GCA_035291685.1 Nitrospirota bacterium
TGTTCTTCCCCTCGCTTCGCGAGGGGAAGAATCCCGGCGGTAACTCGCCCGACTGCCATTCGCCCTCGCGAAGCTCGGGCGAAGAACCAGGCAGTCAACATCGACACCCCGCTGCGCGGGGGCGAGTTACCGCCGGGATTAAAATGGATTTAACATGACACGTGCTATCGATAAAAAAGATAAGAAACGCTTTAGCGGTGCAGTGCTGATCATTATCGGCCGGATCATGCTCGTTCTAACGCTATTTGGAACCGGTTTTCTCGTCGCACGAGGTGCCAATGCAATCGCATTAGTCAGACCCTCGTTTTTCTTTATTGTCGGATATTGCTTTGCCATTGCAGGTGTCCGAGTAGCTTCAGGTGTTTGGTCCGGTTCATTGCAGGTTTTACATCAATCAGCGGCAATAAGCGCGGTATCGTTGCTTGCCTGTCTGTTGCTCGGGATGCGATCACACTTTGCAGCCAATCGAAGTGCTTTTTGGATCGTTATTTTATTGAGCCTGGCTATGCTCATCTCGTGGTTGATTCGGGCACTGCCGCGAAATAATAAAAAATCGTGGTGGTTGGGTAAATAAAATCGGTAGGCCTGTAGAGCGCAGCGAGACCGAGCAATAGTATTAATCAGCGGCTCCGGAGCGACGCGCCAAAAGGCGGCTCGTGACGCGCGCGTTATTTGTAAAGGAGATGAGCGTATGCAAAATGATGACGAAGAGTTTATAGCAACATTGCTGCATCCTGATGAGTACTCTCATCACATGAATCAAGTGGCTAGCGTCACTACAAACAACATAATTTTCTTGAAAAGAAAATTTGTGTCGAAGTCAGGGTTTGAATTAATAAAGCATCCTCTCAGTGAATGTGAACGAATAAATTACAAGGATGATCGTTCAGTTGTTTTAGTGGTGTTCGCTGCTCTACTTGTCCTTCTCATCTGTTATATATTTTACATGCTTTATGTATATTGGGCTCGTTTGGAATCTGGAACACACATTAAAATCGGTCTTCTTGGGCTCGGGCTGGTCTATGGGGTGCGCTGGGTTTTCGGCGCTCGCAGTCACAAGTTCGAGTTTTGTTTAATAGACAAGACAGTATTAAAGTGGAAATCACGGGCCGGTGATTACAAGTATAAGCAGGCTGCAGTGAACAAAGTTATTGAATTCGCGAGATCCAAGGGAATTCTGAAGAACCTCGGCTGACAGTCTAGTGGGTCGGGTCGAGCAGCGCGAAACGCGACACAATGGTCCCAACCACGTTGTCGAGAGGGCGCTGAGGATCGCGGCAGTTGGCCGTGAACTCCTAACGCCTCGCGGAAAACGCTGCGCGTTGCCGCTCAAATCGAACGCGTCAGTCAACAAACATTTTGGAGGAAATAATATGAGACGTTCGTTAATCGTGATCGCAGTGCTCTTTCTTTTTTCTTCATCGGCCCTGGCCGATCAGCCGCTGAAAAGCCTCGATGCGTTCGAAGCAGACATGAAGAAATGCCTTCTTCAAAAACAAGACCCCGCCGGCTGCCTGGGGGATACCATGAGCGGCCATTTTAGTCCCGGGAATGAAAAGCTTAATGATGTTGTGAAACAAGTTGCTTCCATACTGAAGCAATGGTTGGCAGGCAACAAAGTTTATGCTGTACACCCGGTTAAGAATAAGGCATTGGGCAGTTTTTACGAGGAAAGGGTTTATCTGATAGAAGACACGACGGGAAGTATCATTATGATAGAAACCTCGTTTATAAAAACATTGGGTAGCTGGTATTTGCACCGGTTCAATTTATCGAGCAAAAAAGACACAATGCAATCGGTTTTGGGCGTCAATATTTAGGTGCGGCAAATACTGCGTTTAGAGGGGAACGTTTACTCGGGGCAAGCTTGATCCTTTCCTCCAGGGGAGAGGGGAGGAGCCGGGGGCACGCCGACGCGGTCGGCTCGGTCCAAAAATATGATTTTCCTCATACCATCCTTCCCTGTCCGATGGTATATTTTCATCATGAGAAACGAAACCAAAGGCTACATCCTCAAAGAATACGGCTCATGGAGCGTGCTGACCATCGCGTACCTCATCGGCCTCCTCGTGAGCCGGGGGTTCAAGTGGGAAGCGGTCCCGGTCTTCATTGCACTCGCCCTACTGATCAATTCCAAGCAGGCGTATATGAAATGGATGCGTGGGACAGCGGCGCGAAAGCCGCTCGCGATCTTCCTCGGCCAGATCATTGCTGCCGCCGTTATCCTTATCCTCGCTTTCAAGAGCGACATTCCCCTGCTGTTGCCGCTTCTTGTTTTTCCCGCAGCGTACTTTGTTGCGAACAGGCTCGCGGGAGAACACTTCGTTCTTACCGAGGTGCTCGGGTTCATCCTCATCAGCCTTGCCGCGGTGCTCGCGAAATTTCTTATCACCGCGGGTCTGGATGTCAGGCTTTTTGTGGCTGTGGGGTTGTATTTTGCAGCGGGCGTATTTAAAGTCAAAATACTTCTGCTGAAAAGAACGCGAGAACGGATCATTATGGCCCTCTATGTGCTTTTTTCGATATTTATGTATCGCGGTTACCATATTCCTCTTATCATCCTGCTTCCGTTCGTTGACAACCTCATTGTTGCTGCCAAACCCTACAAAGTAAAGCTCCAGACCACGGGCTGGATCGAGGTTGCCAAGAGCGTCCTTTTCCTGTCCCTCATGACGGCATATTTTTAATGAGTACTTTCTTGTGAAACGTCAATGAGCCATCGGCTCATAAAGGCTGATGAAAATCCCCCTCTCTCCCCCTTTTTCAAAGGGGGGCTGGGGGGGGGTTACCGTTGAAATCAGAGATGCAGGCCCTGAATCCTTCTCTTTCCTCAGCACTAAATAGTGGTAAAATATAATCAGACAGGAGGTGCGTCATGGCAGTCAAATCCTCCGAAATACATCTCAGCTCCAATGCCCTGACCGTGCTCGGGCGCCGGTACCTGAAAAAGGACGAGCAGGGAAGGGTGATCGAGACGCCCGAGGAAATGTTCCGCAGAGTGGCGAATAACGTCGCCCAGGCCGATCTCATGTATGATGGTCATGCGGATGTGTCGAGGACCGAAGAAGAGTTCTTCCGCATCCTTTCGGACCTCGAATTCCTTCCGAACTCCCCGACCCTGATGAACGCAGGCCGTGCCTTGCAGCAGCTCGCGGCCTGCTTCGTGCTGCCGGTCGAGGACTCGCTCGAGTCCATCTTTGACAGCGTGAAGAACACCGCGCTCATTCACCAGAGCGGGGGAGGGACCGGGTTTTCGTTCAGCAGATTGCGTCCCAGGAACGCCCCGGTGCATACCACGGGCGGCGAGGCGAGCGGCCCGGTGTCGTTCATGCGGGTCTTTAACATGGCAACGGAAGTCATCAAGCAGGGCGGCACCCGCAGGGGCGCGAACATGGGCATCCTCCGTGTTGACCATCCCGATATTCTCGAGTTCATCTCGGCCAAGGCAGGCAATAAGGAGTTCGGGAACTTCAATATTTCCGTTGCCGTGACAGAGGAGTTCATGCGCCTGGTCGAGACTGACGGCGATCTGCCGCTTATCAACCCCTCAAGCCGGAATATCGTCAAACGCGTCAAGGCCCGGGATATATTCGACAAGATCGTCGAGATGGCGTGGAAGACCGGCGACCCGGGCGTCATTTTTATCGACCGGATCAACCTTGATAACCCGACTCCCCATCTTGGCGAGATGGAAAGCACCAATCCCTGCGGCGAACAGCCGCTCCTGCCGTACGAACCATGCAACCTGGGCTCTATCAATCTCTCCCGCATGATTAAAGAGACCGGCAATAGGTACGAGATCGATTGGAAGAAGCTGGAACGGGCTGTACGGACGGGCGTCCATTTCCTCGATAACGTGATCGACATGAGCCGCTACCCCCTCGACCAGACAGACCGGATGGCCAAGGGGAACCGCAAGATCGGCTTGGGCGTGATGGGATTCGCCGACCTGCTCATCCGACTCGGCATTCCCTATGACTCCGAAGAGGCGCTCCGGACGGGGGAGCGGATCATGCAGTTCGTGAAGGAGAAGGGCTGGGAGATGTCGGCGGAGATCGCCCGGGAGCGCGGCCAGTTCCCGAACTTTCCGGGCAGCATCTACGACAAACCGGGAGGCCCGAAGCTGAGGAACGCGACGGTGACGACGGTAGCGCCGACGGGCACGCTCTCGATCATCGCGGGTTGTTCGGGCGGTATCGAGCCGATTTTCGCGCTCTCTTTCGAACGGCATATCCTCGGCGACGTGAAACTTCCCGAGATCAATGAGGACTTTCTTGAGACGGCGAAGCGGCACGGGTTTTACAGCGATCAACTGCTCATGCGCGTCACGGCCGGCGAGTCCATCCGGAAGATGAATGAGGTCCCTGAGGACGTGAAGCGGGTCTTTGTGACCGCCTTCGACATCGCTCCCGAGTGGCACGTGCGTATGCAGGCCGCGTTCCAGCGCCATACGGACAATGCCGTGTCAAAAACCATCAATTTCCCGCCGCAGGCAACGAAGGAAGATGTACGCAGGGCCTTTCTTCTGGCGTATAAAGAAGGGGTAAAAGGTATTACTATTTTCCGCAGCGGGAGCAAGAGCGAGCAGGTGCTCACCTGCGCGGACCCGTTGTATTGCTGAGCACATTGGGGCGGGGATACTCATAAACCTATTGAAAATTCGCATTGTCTGTGATAAATTTAATCACACAGAGCGGGACAAGGAAGATAAGATACGGTCTTCCCAGCGGCGCAAGCGGCAGAACTGAATGGGACGCAAGCTTTTTTTGAGGGATGAAAAATATGAGTACGGTAAAAGATATTATGATAAAAATCATTCAGGAACAACCGGAGGACAGTGATTTCGACGAAATGCTCCGGGAACTTGCCTTTGTCAAAATGGTCAATCGTGGTTTGGCGGACTCCGACGCCGGGCGAATCATTCCGCATGAAGAAATAGAGAAGCGGATGCAGTCATGGCAAAAATAAACTGGACCGAGGAGGCGGAGGACTGGTTAAAGAGAATTTATGATTATATAGCACAGGATAACAGAGACGCCGCCATGAGACTTGTTCGTTCGATGTATAAGCGGGTAAAAGTACTCAAGGATTTTCCTCTTATCGGCCAGAGGTTATAGGACTGGCCGAATCGCCATATACGGGTGTTGTTATACGGTCATTATCGCATAGCGTATTTGATAAAAGATGACGAGGCTATCGATATTTTAGGCGTCTTCCACGGCGCTCTCAACCTTGAAAAATATCTCCCGAAAGAATAATCGTCAGCAGCACCTCTCCTGCGCAAACCCGCTGTACTAATGAAACCTTCGGACGCAGATTTCGGCAGCAGAAACTGGGAAGGCGGGAATTTGCGATTCAAAACTCCCGCATTCCGAACTCATAAAATTTTGACTTGACAGAATAATGCAGCCAGTGTATTGTATCAACACCCAGTAGTCGGCAATTGATTGCTGTCCAAAAAGCCCCTCTTGAGGGGCTTTTTTGCACCCTGCTTTTTACCCCTGCGCCTGTCACCGATACGTCCCGCACTTGAATCTCGGCCGGGTAAAGTTCGAAAGCATGGAGAAATATATTTTAATTATCATTAATAAAGCCGGATAGTGATATTATTTCTGTCGGCAAGATATAAAGAGGGCGGAAATGAAAGAGGAAAAGCAGTCGGGAAACATGCCGCGGATCGTGGTGGTTTATTGTCGCAATGCAGTGTCGTCCGCCGCAGAGCTGCTTGAAGGGGCTTATACGGCAAAGGGTTTCCGTGCTTATTTTGCCGCCCTGCCTTGTTCCAGTAAAATAGAACCTTCTTATCCCCTGAAAATCCTTGCCGATGGGGCGGACGGAGTGCTCGTGGTGGCATGTCCGGAGGGCCGTTGTCGGAATTTGGTCGGCAATGTTCGGGCGGAAAAGAGGATCAACTATGTGCGGGCCCTTTTGGATAAAGCCAGGATGGGCGCCGAGCGCCTGACTCTGGAGCGGGGAGAAGATCTTACGGAAAAAGATCTTCTGGCACTGGCCCAGCGCTGTCTTGGACCGTTGAAAAAACTGGGACCCAATCCCATGAAGGGGGATGGAAAATGATCATAGCAGAATGGAAACCCCTGCCCGAACTGGTGGAAAAGCTGAAAGGGCATACCAATGTGCTGGTGGCGGGATGCGCGACCTGCGTGGCCGAGTGCGCGGCAGGCGGGGAGCGGGAAGTGGAGACTCTTGCGCCGCTGCTGCAGATGGCGCTCAAGAAAGAAGGGCGCACGATCACCGTGCGTACCAGGACGGTGGAGCGGCAGTGTGAATGGGAATTCGTGGAGGAACTGGCCGAGCTGGTCCCTCACGTAGACGCCATTGTAAGCATTGCCTGCGGCATCGGTATCCAGGCGGTGGCCGAGCGGTTTCCCGATCTGGCGGTATATCCCGGTGTGAACACGACGGCTTTGGCCATCCGGCAGGAGCCGGGGATGTGGATCGCGCGGTGCGCCGCATGCGGCGACTGTGTTCTTGGCGAAACCTTTGGCTTGTGTCCTGTCGCCCGCTGCGCAAAAAGTCTTTCCAACGGACCGTGCGGCGGCACCAGAAAAGAAGGCAAATGCGAAGTGGATGAGAACCTCGACTGCGTGTGGTTCCAGATCTACGAGCGGGCAAAAGCCCGCGGAAAAGTGGACCAACTCCTTAAGGTGCGGAAGCCAAAAAACTGGTCGAACTCGCGTCACGGCGGCCCGAAACGGGTGGTACGGGAGGACTTGCGGCCATGATGAAAGCGGGAACCAGACTCGAAAAAACACTGCGCGCCGGACACTTTGCCCTGACCGTGGAGGTGGGACCTCCACGCGGCCCCAACCCCGAGGATGTGCTTCGCAAGGCGAAGCTGCTCAAGGATATCGCCGACGGCTATAACGTCACCGACAACCAGACCGCGGTGGTGCGCATGTCAAGCATCGCAGGCGCCGTGATCCTTCAAGGGGCCGGATGCGAGCCGATCATGCAGATGACCTGCCGCGATCGAAACCGTATCGCCCTGCAGTCCGATCTGCTGGGCGCCTGGGCCCTGGGAATGCGCAACTGCCTCTGCATTTCGGGCGACCACCAGAAGGCGAGCGCATCGGGAAAGCTGAAGGGCGATCCCGGCGCCAAGAACGTGTTTGACGTCGACTCGATGCAGTTGATCTCGATCCTCAAAGATATGCGCGACGCCGGTGTCCTGGCGAGCGGCGACCCTATTTCTCAGCCGACGCCTTTTTTTATCGGCGCCGCCTGGACGCCGTTTGCCCCTCCCGAGGAGTTCCGGGTATTGCGGCTTGCCAAAAAGATCGAGGCGGGCGCAGACTTTATCCAGACCCAGGCCGTTTTCGACATGAAGCGGTTCGCAACGGCTGTTGCAGCAGCCGAAAAAATGGGGCTCACCGACAAGGCCGCCATTCTGGCAGGCATCATTGTTCCCAAGTCCGCCAGGATGCTCGAATACATGAATGCCAATGTGCCGGGCGTGGAAGTTCCTGAAAGCCTCATCAAGCGTATGGCCGCGGCGAAGGACCAGCGCCAGGAAGGCTACAAGATCACGGTAGAGTTGATCCAGGCCGCCCAAAAGATCCCGGGCGTGAAAGGGGTGCACTTGCAGGCCATTGAATCTGAAGAGGTGCTGCCCGAGATCATCAAAGCCGCCGGACTCCTGCCGAGACCGCAGGTGTAACCTAACTCGGACAAGCCGGAACCATAAATAAATTCATATTTACCACGGATGCACACTGATGAACACGGAAAAGAATTCAAGATTTACTTCTTAGTATTTTTCATTCAGTGTAAATCCGTGATAGTCCGTGGTAAAATAGTTTTTGGATTTTCTTCCCATTTTGAGAAGAATTTGATTTGTAAGTTAATCGTTCCCGGATGGTAAAAAAAATGTCGAAGAAATATCACATCAAGATAGACCCCGCACCCGCCCGCTTTCCCGGCGTACCCAGGTTGTCCGTGCTCGAAACCGAAGGGTGCCTGGGCTGCCTGAAGTGCGTAAAGAAGACCTCGTGCGTGTACTCCGCCTATGATAAGCGGTCGTTCGATCCCAAGGCGATCGTGGACAAGACCGACACCGTGTGCGTGGGCTGCATGCAGTGCGTCCAGGATTGCAAGAAGAACATTCTGGGCCGGGGAAAGAACCCCCGGTTCGAAAAAATGGGCGACCGGTACTGGACGCCCTCGGTCATCGCCGGCATCTGGAAGCAGGCCGAGAACGGCAAGATACCCGTCTCCGGCGCCGGTTACCGCGGACCGTTCAGCGGCCCGGGGTTCGATCAGATGTGGACCGACATGTCGGAGATCGTCCGGCCCACCCGCGACGGCATTCACGGCCGCGAATATATCAGCACACTGATCGAACTGGGCCGGAGACCGTCCCGGCTTGTTTTTGACGCTCGGGGCAACATGGTGACCGAGCCTCCCCCGTTCATCGAATTGCCTCTTCCCCTTGTGTTGGAAGTTCCCGATAACGCCCACGTGTCGGCCCAAACGATCGAGGCCCTTGCGCACGCCGGCCATCGCGCCGGGACGCTGCTGATCGTCGATGCTAAAACCGCAAAGAACATATCGCCGCGTCTTAAGAACCGGTTGATGGTGGTCTTTGATCCCGCGGTTGACAATAAATCCGTTCTCAAAGACGTTCCCGCGGTCCAGCTTGCCTACTCAGCAACCGTGCTGAAAGACGCCGAGAAACTCAAGCGTACCCGGCCTGATCTCGTGGTCTCGGTGCGCGTGCCTCTTGATGAGAACGCGGTGAAGCGCGCCGCGAAACTTGCCGCGAGCGGGGCCGAGGTCATCCATCTGTATGCAGATGGAAAAGGCAGGGGACTGAAAAAGCGAAAAGACGATTTTGTGACCACCCTCATCAAGGAAGTGCACTTCAAGCTGGTGGATGAGGGCGTGCGCGAAGAACTGACGCTTCTCGTTTCCGGCGGCATTGCGATGGCCGAGCATGTTGCCAAGGCAATGCTGTGCGGAGCTGATGGCGCGGGCGTGGACACGGCGCTGCTGGTCGCGCTGGAGTGCCGCCTATGCACGGTTTGCAAAGCAGCCATAACCTGTCCGGTGGAACTGGAGAAGGCCCCGGTGGAATGGGTCGAGAAACGGATCGTGAACCTTCTCGGTTCGTGGCACTCCCAGCTCATCGAAATGATGGGCGCCATGGGGATCCGCGAGGCGCGCCGTCTGCGGGGAGAGCTCGGGCGGGCGATGTTTTTTGAGGACCTGGAGCGGGAAAATTTCGGGCCGGTCTTCGGAGAACGGGCGAAGGGAAATAAGGCTGCGCCGGCATTCCCGAACGACATACCGGTCCCTCATCACGGCAACGGCCGCCTGAAGACAGCGGGTGGTATCGATCTGGTCGTGGAACCCCGCCCGTCCCGCTACCGCAACCAGTTCGGCAAATTTAAAGTGGTGCGGACCTCCGCCTGCATTGTGTGCGGCAAGTGCGCCGAGGTCTGCGCGTATGGCGTGCATGTCAAGGCGGGCAGCCGCATGCTCGCCCCCAAATCCCATCTTTGCCGGGGCCGGGAACATTGCCGCGGCAACAAACGGTTTTGCGTTGACACCTGCCCGGAGAACGCCCTGCGGGTCGGTAACGACCCGCTCTTTGAGACGATCGGCGATCCGCGGTGGACCGCCGACCTGTTGCTATCCACCTGGCATCAGGCCGAGACGGGCCGTCCGCCGGAAGGCGGTCTGGAGTACCGGGTGGGCGAGTCGGGCGGCGGGTTCGATCGCATGGACTTCATTTTTCCCGAGCAGCTTCCCGATCCCTCTCTCAAGCCGGAGGACGTGGACCTTTCCATTCCGCTGAATCGCAGAAAGGACGGACGGCCCGAGGTGAAGATCGGCTGGCCGATCTACGGCGGGGGAATGAGTTTCGGGTCCGTAAGCCTCACCACCATACTTTCACGGGCGGCCGCATGGTCCGCAATGAATTCATTCACCTGCACCGGCGAAGGCGGTTATCCCGACGATCTCAAGAAATATGATGACCACGTGATCACCCAGGTGGCCACCGGGCTCTTCGGCGTGCGCGAGGAGACCATACAACGGGTGCGCATCGTTGAATTCAAGTATGCCCAGGGCGCCAAGCCGGGCCTCGGCGGTCATCTGCTGGGCGACAAGGTAACGCCCGCCGTGGCGAAGATGCGGGAAGCCGTGGTCGGCTCCGCCCTTTTTTCTCCTTTTCCGTTCCATTCGGTCTACTCGGTGGAGGACCACAAAAAACACGTGGACTGGATGAAGGTGATCAACCCCCGGGCGCTGGTTTCGGTCAAGGTCTCCACGCCTTCGGACGTGGACATGGTGGCTGTGGGCAGCTTTTTCGCCGGCGCGAACATCATCCATCTTGACGGAAGCTACGGAGGCACCGGCGCCGCGCCCGATATAGCCAAAAAGAACATCGCGATGCCGATCGAATACGCCATACCCAAGGTGCACCGGTTCCTGGTCGCCGAGGGGATCCGCGCCGAGACGACGCTTATCGTGTCGGGCGGTCTGCGAACGGCCTGGGATGTCGCCAAGGCGATCGCTCTGGGCGCCGACGGCGTCGTGATCGGCACGGCGGAGATGGTGGCGCTGGAATGCATCCGGTGCGCGAACTGCGAGAGCGGACGGGGGTGCCCGCGCGGCATCGCCACCACGGACCCCAAGTTGAGCGCGATGTATGATGAAGCCTGGGCCTCCCAGCGGATCATGAATCTTTTCCATTCCTGGTCGCTCCAGCTCCAGGACATTCTCCACCGTTTCGGCATGAAGAGCGTTCGTGAGCTGGTCGGCCGGTCGGACCTGTTGCGTCACCGCGATTACGCAAAACGCGCGGAATACCGTAGAGTGGAGTCAGGGTAGTCCGCTTAAAGCGGAATTGAAAATTGCAAATTGAAAATTGGAAAATGTAAATACTATGATGAAGACGAGAACAGAAAACTCATGGCATGGTAAGGGCCGGGACCCGCAATTCCCTGAAATAGTCACCGCTTCCCGGGCCGATCTCGTGACCGGCGCGCCCAACGTTCGGGAAAAATCAGCCGAGGAGGGCGGCTGCGGCGTGGTCGGATTCGCGGCCACCGTACCTGTGCGGGGACGCCATATCTTCGAGCCCTCCATACAGATGCACAACCGGGGCAACGGCAAGGGCGGCGGGATCGCCGCCGCCGGTCTGCAGCCCGAGGACCTGGGCGTGGATGCGGCGACGCTGAAGAACGATTACATCCTTCAGATCGCGCTGATCGATCCGGCAGCCGAGCGGGAAGTGGAGAAGTTCGGCATAGCGCCCTGGCTCCAGGTGGAACACAAGACCCGTATACAGCCCGTGGCAGACCACCGGGACGTCGGGCTGGAGGTGAAGCCGCCGGATATCGTGCAATACTTTGTCCGCGTCAAAGACAACGTGCTCAGCAAATTCGCCAAAGAGCACGGATTGGGCAAATCGGACCGTCGCCTGATCGAGGATGAGTTCATTTTCCGCAACAGTTTTCAGATCAACCGCCAATTCTACGCTTCCCTGGGGGACAAGCGCGCCTTTGTGCTTTCTCATGCGCGTGATCTGGTGATATTCAAGATCGTGGGATATGCCGAGCAGGTCGTGAAGTATTACGGGCTCACCGACATGCGCGCCAGGATCTGGATCGCCCATCAGCGCTATCCCACGAAGGGCCGTGTCTGGCATCCCGCGGGAGCTCATCCGTTCATCGGGATGAATGAAGCGCTGGTCCATAACGGCGATTTCGCAAACTACTTCGGCGTGACCGAATACCTGCGCCAGCGCAACCTCGTGCCCCAATTTCTGACCGACACGGAAGTCTCGGTCCTTCTGTTCGACCTTTTGACCCGCGTATACGGGTATCCGCTGGAGTATGTGATCGAGGCGATGGCACCCACCACCGAGATCGATTTCGACGCCCTTCCCGAACGCAAGAAGAAGATCTACCGGGCCATCCAGGCCCAGCACATGCACGGCTCGCCCGACGGCCCGTGGTTTTTCATCATCGCGCGCAGCGATCCGGACCAGTGCCGATACCAGCTTCTGGGGATCACCGACACGTCGATGCTCAGACCGCAGGTGTTCGCCATCCAGGAGGGGGACGTTTCCATCGGCCTTATCGGTTCTGAAAAACAGGCCATTGACGCCACGCTGCAATCCCTTGCCGAGGAGGACCCGCGCTTCCGTCATGTGGCCGACCGGTACTGGAACGCCCGCGGCGGCAGCTATACCGACGGCGGCGCCTTTGTCTTCACGGTGAACACGACCGGCAACAACACGACACTTTCCTGCGCCGACAAGTTCGGCAAGCCCATCAGCGCGCCTGTTGGGCAGTGGAGGATCGATCCTGACCGGAAAGCAACAATAGAGGATAAATGGGGCGCCAGGATCGCCGCCAGCCTCTCCGGGGGCAGCGCTAATGAGTTGTTCGTCGAGCTTACGACCGCGTTTCTTTCCTGGGACCTTGATCAGGTTCAAGTGGCGATCGATGCTCTATGCACGGCCGCAGCGCTCGATGACCGGAGCTTCGAGACCGCTTTGCAGGTGCTTTCACTCCTGCAGGACCGCCGGTACGACTGCGGCCCCAATAAACGCAGCGCTCTGCTGCATCTTCTCCAGGGAGGAATAAACCGGATTCTTGATGCAGTACCTGCGATTACAACCAGCCAATCCTCCCGGTATCAGCGGATAGATTTTTCCACGCGCGATCAGCTCAGGGCGCCGCAGCGGGAAGACGGGACACTGGTGGTCTTCAGCAGGGATTTCCCGCCCGAGGGCGACGATTGCGATGCGCTGTTGATGGCCCGGGCATTTCATCAGGGCTGGAAACGGTTCATCGTGTACGGGCTCAAAGGCCAGCGGTTCACCGGGTGCAGCTTCGGGCCTGCGACCGACGGCGTCCGCATCGACGTGTATGGCAGTTCCGGCGACTATCTCGCGTCCGGTATCGACGGTATGGAGATCCAGATCCACGGCAACGCTCAGGACCAGCTCGGTCAGATACTCAAGCGCGGAACGCTC
>DATDRO010000074.1:0-2244 GCA_035291685.1 Nitrospirota bacterium
GAGCCATGAGCCAAGAACGACTCGTGTCTTCGTGGTGATTATCTAAATCAACCCGTAATCCTTCAGCGCCTTCCTGAGCTTCTCCTTGTTCGCGTCAGCCATCGGACAGAGCGGGAGCCGGAACTCTTCGGCGATCTTCCCCATGAGCGCAAGCGAGGTCTTGGCGGGGATCGGATTGGTCTCAATAAACATTGCGTTGTGCAGAGGCTCTAATTTGTAGTGAAACCTGAGCGCTTCCTGCATCTTGCCGGCAAAGAAGGCGTCCGCCATCCCCGCGCAGTCGGCCGGAGCGACATTGGCCGTGACGGAAATTCCGCCCACGCCGCCGAGACAGAGCAGCGGGAGCGTTGTGAAGTCGTCGCCCGAGATCACATCGAAGTCCCTGCCGCAAAGCCGGATGACCTCGCTCACCTGTTTCATGTCTCCGGTCGCCTCTTTGATCCCGACGATATTTTTTACCTCGCGAAGGCGCGCCACGGTGGCGGGAAGCATGTTCACGCCCGTCCTTCCCGGAACGTTATAGAGGACGACAGGGATGTCAACCGACTCCGCGATCTTTTTGAAGTGCCGGTAGAGGCCCTCCTGCGTGGGCTTGTTGTAATAGGGCGTGATGAGCAGCGCGCCGTCGGCCCCGGCCTTCTTCGCAAACTTCGTGAGCTCCAGGCTTTCGTCGGTGCTGTTCGAGCCTGCTCCGGCGATCACGGGTATGCGCTTGTTCACCGTCTTGATTGTGAACTCGACCACCCGGTGGTGTTCCTCATGGGAGAGCGTGGCGGACTCGCCGGTGGTGCCGCACGGAACGATCACGTCCGTGCCGTTCTTGATATGAAACTCGATCAGATCGCCGAGGGCCTTCTCATCCAGCTTGCCGTTCCTGAACGGCGTAACGATCGCGACCATTGAACCCTTGAACATGATAGCCTCCTTAATCCAACTGATAACCCGTAACGATCAACCGGCAACAGGCATGCGCGTCATATTTAAATATACAGATTCCCCTCGCAGACGACCTGTGTCCTGCCTTCCAGATAAATATCCTTGAACTCGCCGCCTTCCTGCCTGAAAGATATCGTGAGCCGGTCGCCGCCCCTGGTAATGACCGCCACCGGCGAGGAAACGCTGCCGAGCGACGCCGCGATGAGCGCGGCCGCAACAGCGCCCGTGCCGCATGCCAGGGTCTCGCCCTCCACGCCGCGCTCATACGTTCTGATCCTGAGCCTGTGCGGGCCGAGGACCTGGATAAAGTTCGCGTTCGTGCCTGCCGGCTTGAAGAGCTCGTGATATCGCGTGCTTCTGCCGCTCCCCGCAACATCCTCGGCGTCGAGGTCGTTCGAGAGATACACAAGATGCGGCACGCCGGTATTGATGAAGTGTCCGGTGCGGGTCCCGCTCTCGAGGGGGACATCGATATTCCGGCGCAGACCGTTCGCCCTGGTGAGCTGCACCTTCACCGTGTCCTTTTTCACCTCAGCATGGATAATTCCTGCCAGGGTCTCGAACGCCATCTTCTTCGGCGCGATCTTTTTCAGGTACGCGAACAGCGCGGCGCAGCGGGAGCCGTTGCCGCACATTTCGGCCTCGCTCCCGTCGGAATTAAAGAATCGCCATTTGAAATCAACCGTGCGTGACGGTATGATAACGATCAGGCCGTCGGCGCCGACCGAGAAGTGGGGCCGGCAGACGGTCGTCGCCAGCGTCTTGAGGTTCTTCCCTTTCAGGACGCCCCTGCGATTGTCTATCAGGATGAAGTCGTTTCCGTTTCCCTGTATTTTATAAAAAGGGATCTTTTTCATACAACAAGCACCAAATCGCAAATCTCAAATTACAAATAATCGCCAATGACCAAATCTCAATAACCAAACAGTTTGGAGCTTCGAGCTTGGTATTTGAATATTATTTGAAATTTGTCTTTTGTAATTTGTGATTTGTTTTGCCTATCCATCCAGCCACCTCGGCGTTTTCTCGCCCTTTACGAGGTCGTCGTAGGTCTCGTGCTCACGAACGATAAAATAGTCACTTCCCCTGACCAGGACCTCCGCGGCGCGCGGCCTGGAGTTATAGTTCGAGGACATGGAGAACCCGTATGCCCCGGCGCCCATCACGGCGAGAAGGTCCCCCCTGGCAACATCGGGGAGCGAGCGGTCTTTCGCGAGAAAATCTCCGGACTCGCAGATCGGTCCGACCACATCGACCATCGTGCCCGTCCCGCCCTGGCTGGGTTCCACCACAGGCTTGATCTCGTGG
>DATDRO010000075.1:0-2528 GCA_035291685.1 Nitrospirota bacterium
GGACCGTTGCGACCTCAGGCAGTTGTGGCAAGAGGTGTTCGAGCTTCATAAAAGGGAGATCGAAAAGAGGAGCATTACGATAACGGGAGATTTCAACCTGCGGCCGCCGGCAGCCTATCTTGATGCGCACCAGATCCGGCAGGTCTTTTTGAACCTACTCAGAAATTCCATGGAGGCCACTGCCCAGGGTGGCGAGATCAATATCAAGCTGCTGCTCGAAGACCGGTATATCATATTCAAGATCGCTGATACCGGCGCGGGGATCCCGGCTAACATCATGGACAGGGTGTTCGACCTCTTTTTCACCACCAAGCCCAAGGGAACGGGTCTGGGGCTTGCTATCTGCAGAAAGATCGTCCATGATCACGGCGGAGAGATAGCCATCGAGAGCACGGAGCGCAAAGGGACGACGGTGACGGTAAGGCTCCCGTACCGGGGAGAAGCCAAAGACCGGGCAATGGCAAACATCAAATAAAAATAAAATCCGACAACCAGGTTCCAAACTGTCTGGTTATTGATATTTGGTCATTGGTGCTTATGGGTAATTTGGAGTTTTAAAGATACATGCCTCGAATCCTTATCATAGACGACGAACATCCTTTGATCGAGCCGCTGCTTCATCATTTCATCTCTCACGGCTGGGATGCGACGGCCGCCGAGAACGGCGAAAGCGGAATGGCGTCCGCGAGGAAACTTGCGCCCGATATTATTCTGCTTGATATGAAGCTCCCCGACATGGACGGGATAGATATTCTCAAGAGGCTCAATGGCGAGGGGTGCACCGCCTCCGTGGTGATCATGACAGGGTGCGGAAGCATACCGAACGCGGTGGAAGCGATAAAACTCGGGGCAGAGCACTATCTCACAAAACCGGTCGAGCTCGCGGAGCTGAGCACGCTCATGGACAGGATCCTGGAGATGAGAAAGCTCAGGCTTGAAAACCGGTACTACCAGCAGCTCATGGACAACCCGGTCGTCGGGGTCTCGATGGCGATCCAGAAGCTCCATCATATGATCGACCTCATGGCGGAAAATGCCGATACGACGGTCCTGCTTCTCGGCGAGAGCGGAACAGGCAAAGAGCTCGTGGCGAGGGAGATCCACCGGAGAAGCAGGAGGAGCGAGCGGCTGTTCCTCGACATCAACTGCGCCGTTCTCTCGGAGACGCTCCTCGAAAGCGAGATGTTCGGCCACGAACGGGGAGCGTTCACCGACGCCCGTGAATTCAAGCGGGGACTGCTCGAGGTGGCGGACGGCGGTACCGTGTTCCTTGACGAGATCGGCGAGATGCCGCTCTCGGTGCAGCCCAAGCTCCTCCGCGTTCTGGAAACGCACAGTTTCAAGCGCGTGGGAGCGACCAAGGACGTTCACGTCAACGTGCGCATCATCGCGGCAACCAACAAAGACCTGTCCCGCTCGGTGGCCGGCGGCCGCTTCCGCGAGGACCTCTATTATCGCCTCAAGGTCTTCCCCGTCCACCTTCCGCCTCTGCGCGAGCGGCAGGAGGATGTTCCGGCGCTCGAGGACCATTTTGTCAACCAGTTCAATGCGACCCTTAAAAAGAACATAGCGGGCTTTACGCCCGAGGCCAGGGCCCTCCTGAAGAATTACGCATGGCCCGGCAATGTGCGTGAGTTGAAAAATGTCGTTGAACGGGCGATGGTCCTGTCAAAGGTCACGGCCATCGGCACGGACCTGCTCCCCCGCGAGATCTCGGGTTTTCAGGAGCATGCCTTCACCGGAGCTCCTGTTGCAGAGGGCGGGAGTTCGGACAGGAGACCGCTCGCTGACATGGAGAGGGATTATATCGTGGAAGTATTTCATCACGAAAAAAAGAACCGCACGACGACGGCCAGGGTCCTCGGCATTTCGCGGTCGACCCTGCAGAGCAAACTGAAGAAATACGGAATAACGTAATCATCAGATGCTTTGCGGCAGGATCATCGGTCCGCGCTCCAGAAGCTTTTCTGCGGCAGCGGGATCTGTACGGCATACGTCCCTTTTATCACCAAGACGTCAAGGTGGTTCAGCGAGAAGGCCTTCAGGGGGACAAGTACCTCGTTGTCACTGATCTCCGGCTGCGGAAAGTTTTCGAGCTTGATTCCCTGGTAGCTTTTTAGTTCGTTGTAATAAAGGCTTTCATAGTTAAGGAGGATCAAAATAATGTCTTTATCGGTTTTTAAAAAACTACTTACAACTAACAGCAAGCCATGCCGCCATTGCGCTGAAAACTGAAGCAACAGACGAAATCACGGCAACGACCCAAAGGCTGCTTTCTCTGCGTGAACGCTCAGCTACCATTACACGCTGTTGAAGTGTGTATTCGTCATAAGGTTGACCAGATTCAAAGCCGAGTCCAGACAATGAAACATTTAATTCAATTGCACGTTGTTTTAATTTTTCACCTGTTAATTGCTTTTTGACCACATGACCTCCTTGCTCCATATAACCGGCTGAAAGGCCGCAGGCCTGACCGTCCGAGTTGATGCGGTTGTTAGGCATTATCGCAATGCTATATAGCGGTTTTT
>DATDRO010000076.1:0-5354 GCA_035291685.1 Nitrospirota bacterium
GCTCTCTTCGCAGCATGACATTCTCGGTGATAAATTCAAACTCGCCGGTCCCCTTTTTCTCGGCGAGCGGCGTCTCAACAGCGGGTCCGGCAGGAGCAGATTCGCGGGACGCATCTCCGTACTGCTCCGGGTAGAGCAATTTTCGTATCTTGAGCGTAAGGTAGTCGGAAATATGATGTTTCTCGATATAATCATCGGCGCCATAGAGATTCGCCGGCTCACGCTTATACCTGCCGACATCATAGACCGAAGTGAGAAGGATGATCTTGATGGCGCTCGTGTGTTCATCCCCTTTAAGCCGCTCGCAAAGCTCAAATCCGTAGATACCCGGAAGCCCCACGTCGACTATCATTGCCTGGGGCCGCGCGTCCGAGGCCTTTTTCAGGGCCTCTACCCCGTCCGCCGCGGTTTCAACTCCGAAGCCGGCTTCGCTCAAAAGAGCCCGGATCATTTCCCGGACCGCCTCGCTGTCATGCGCGATCAGCACCACGGGCGCCGATGAAGCGGGAGGAGCCGGCTGGTCACAAGACGGGGGCGCAGCAGGCTCAGGAGGCGCGGCTTTTTCCTGAAACAGCGCGGAAGCGGCCGGAGGCCTTTCAACCGTCTGGTCGGCTTTTTTCTTGACGTGCAGGATCGTACTGCACCGGGGACATCGTATCCTCGATCCTTTGTCCCCGATTTTCGCATCGTCAATTTTGAGCTTCGCACCACATTCACACGGGACAATCATAGCTGCCGATATCCCCTCCTGCCGCCGAACGGCACATCGTTCCGCTTAAAAAAACCGATCAAGACCATTCCCGCTATAAATCCTCCAATATGAGCATACCATGCCACCCCTCCGCCGACGCCGGGGGACACCAGGGCGCTCAAGAATTGGAACACGAACCAGAACCCGAGAATGAACATCGCCGGAATCTCTACCATCCGTGCGAAAAAACCGAACACCATAAGAGTAAGCACCCTGGCCCGGGGATAGAGCAGGACATATGCGCCCAACACGCCTGAGACAGCGCCGCTCGCGCCGATCAGGGGAATGACCGACTCGGTGTTCAAGAGGGCATGACTGAACGCGGCAGCAACTCCCGAGAGCAGGTAGAAAATAACGAACCGCATACTGCCCATGGCGTCTTCAATGTTGTTGCCGAATATCCAGAGGTACAGCATATTGCCGGCAATATGGAGAGGCCCTCCGTGCAAGAACATGGACGTAAATATGGTTGCCCATGCGAATGCGGTTCCACCCGGTGCCGCATCTGGAGAAAAGAGCCTCGCCGGGACCAGCGAGAAGGTTGCCACGAACATTTCTTCGGACTGTTTTCCGAGAAGCGCCCCGTAGAGAAAAACCGCGGCATTGACGACAATGAACAGTACCGTCATGAACGGGAATCGCTCCGTCGGATTAATATCTTTTATCGGTATCAATCCTCTACCCCGGCAAAAAACAGATCACTGCTCATGATTATCATGGGATAAAATACAGGAAAAAACAGTGTTTGTCAATAAAATGAAAGCGTCAGGGACCGCGGGGAGGATTTTTCCCGGTGGGGAGGCTATTTGAAATACCTGCTCACGTCTACCGTCAGGAGATTCGGATCGACCGTGCCGATCGCGCTGCGCTTGTATCCGCCCCCGTCCATTTCGACCAGGCTTACTTCCTCTTTTTCAGAGCCGTCGAACGTCGTGAGGAGGAGCACCCGGGGCCTGAGCAGATCGCGCGTCTGACGGATAACAAGCCCCGTTTCACCGGTATTGAGGCGGAGCAGCGTGCCGATCGGGAAAATACCCACCATGTTCACGAATGATTTCACGAGCACAGGGTCAAAGGCGGTCCCGCGCTGATTGAGCAGGATTTTTACCGCCTCGTCGGGGGGCCTTGGTATTTTAAAGTAGACCCTCAATGAGGTAAGAGCGTCATAGGCGTCGGCAATCGCAACGATCCTTGAAAACGGATGCACCGGGACGACGCCCCCTTCCCCCTCGGCCTGCGGATATCCCTTGAGGTCGAAATGCTGATGATGTTCAAAAGCGGTAACCAGCGCTGATCTTCCCACACCCGGCAGGCCTGAGAGAATGAGCGCGCCTTCCATCGGATGGCGCTTCACGATATCCCACTCGGAATCGTTGAGAAAGTCCGGCTTGTTGATGATCGCGAGGGGTATGTTCACCTTTCCGATGTCATGGAGCAGTCCCGCGATACCCAGCGAAGCGATCTGCGCTTTCTCAAATGACAGATAGGACCCCAGGGCGGTCGAGAGTATCGCCACGTTCAAGGAATGGGCGAATGTGTACGCGTCATAGAACTTGATGCTCGAGAGGCCTACGAGCGCATCGCGGTTGTCGAGGACGTTGTCCACAACATCATGTATGAGCGAGTGCATCTTGCGTACATTGATGGCCTTGCCTATCTGGGCAGAATGAATGATCTCTTTAACAACATCCACCCCTTCAAGATAGATTTCAGTGGCCGTCTTCTCGCCGCCCTCTCCCCGCGCCCTTGTCTGCACGCCTCCCGGAACGACCTTGTGGAGCTTGATGCGCGTGATCCCCGCCTGGCTTAGGAGCGCGGCCATGTCGCTTTCGCCGGGCGGCGCGCTTGCGGGACGCGCCTGGAGGTAGGCAAACGCAACGAGTTCATCCCTCTTCAGTCCCTGGAGAAAGGTAATTCCACCGATGCCCTTGCCGATTATATTCTCCACTGCCTGCGAGAGCTGTTCTTCCAGAGGAACGGAAAATGTTTCAAAATAAAGTTCACCGGCTATAAAATGGTATGCTGCTTCGCTTTTCCTGGCAAAAAGGTCGTCGAGACCGATCAGGACCTGTTCCGCTGAACCGAGCAGAAAGGGGTGCGCCGCGGGATAGATCGTCGCGTTTTTGAACAGCGCGACCAATTGAAGGAATGTCTTCTTGGCCCTGCTTACGAGCTGCTGCTGGATGAAGAAAGAGGTCTTTCCTTCATTATGCGGGGCTTTCTGATCTTCCGGCATTGCCAGCTCTCCTCTCTATTTCCCTGATGGCCTTTTGCGCCACAGCGCTCAACTCTTCCTGGGGTTTCCGCGCCCTCCACCATCTCACCCGGGTGAATTTGGCAAGGAAGCGGGCCGCCTCGGGGCTGCCGATCTTCCCGAGCGTTTGGATGGTTTCATATTTCAATTCAGGGCCTCCTGCTTTTACCAGGCGGCCCTGGAGAAAATTCATCAGCGCCTGTTCGGTTTTTTCTCCGGATGTCGTCAGATCGCCCAGACCGCGTACGGCCATAAAACGTATGTCCATGTCCTTATCATTCAGAAAACGCAAAAGAAGATCAGCGGCCTTTTTTCCGCCGATGCTCATGAGCGCCCTTACCACTTCCTGCCGGATCTGAAAGTTCTTATGGTTGGCCACCTGTTGCAGGTATTCTACGGCTTCCTCCCTGCGACTTTCTCCAAGAATAGTCACGATGTTCCGCACAAAATACCAGCGCCCGTCCGAGAGCCGCTCTCCGAGAAAGGCGATCTGTTCCTTCCCGAGGTCCCGGAGGATCTGTATCAGGAGTTTTCTGAAAGAACGGTCCTCTTCCTCGGCCAGCATCTCCAGGAGAACGGGCGTCGCGTCTCTATCGAGAAGCGTGAGACAGGCATTGACCGCCTGGGCGTCCGCAGAGCCCCTGGGTATTTCCCGCAGCGCATGGATCAGGGCGATGATGTTATTTTTATCACCCGCTTTCTTGATAGCTCCCGTAAGACAGGAACGGAACGCGGGTTCCACGGGTATCTGAAACGACCGCAGTACGAGAAGGGCCATGCTGTAATCTTTTTTGTCGAGAAGCCAGACAAACATGCTTTCGAGTATGTCGACGATCCCTGAGAACTTCTTCACGGCATCATCCTGGGACGGCGAAGAGCTTTTTATCAAAGGCAGAATATGGATCAGCGTGGCAACGGTGGAAACGAGGACATCCTCTTCCTGGCATGACTCGCACAATGCCTTGATTTCTTCCATCTCTTCAGATGTGTACTCCGAGAGTTCCCGCACAATAACGGGCAGGTCCGGTGAAAGCGGCACCATCGTGACGGCGCCGGACCGGTCGTCCGGCTTTGCAGATGACACCTTCTCCAGCAGGGCGGAGACCTCCGGTACTGTCCAGGAGGATGAAAAGCGGGAAGAGACGATCTCGTGCAGGTCCTGAGAAGTGTTTTCTTCGGTCAGGTGATCCTGAAGGGCCTGCCGATCAAGCTCGGGATAAAGCCGGTTTGATATGAGCCTTTCCCGGAAAGCGGCGTCTATGGAGAATATCGAGCTTGCAAGGGCCTGGAATAATGGTTTACGCTGCTCAAATGATATTTCGAGCACCTGACGCCCGACTTCCCGGTAGACCTCCAAAAGCTGATCACCCTGCATCTCCGGTGTTTGGCCTTCCTGGTGTGAGATCTCGAGAGCCAGATTTCCGAATGACGCGGGATCGCTCGCAAGGTCGGTGAGCATCACTTTCTTCCCATGGACATGTATCTCTTTGTTCTTCAGGCTCTCCTTCAGATCCGCCTTCTGTTCCTCCGGCGCCGGACCAATGGTTTTCTCACCCTGCGCGAACGTTCCTTTCAGGATCTCTTCCAAAGCAGCTTCCTTGATCAGGATGTGAGAGACCCCTTTGTCCCAGAGCAGCATTTCCATGCTGCCCTGCCGTTTGTAGTCTTCCGGCGACAGGGCGATTATGGTATAAACGTCCCGGAGTTCGGCAAGCGTTACCCCGCGGGTAAAAGCAATCTCTCTAATCCCGCGCGCGAACAGGTCTCCCGCAATACCGGCGTAGAGATGACCATCTTTGCTCAGCGGCGCCTGACCGTACAAAAAGGTCGTCTTCTGCACACCTATGCGCAACTCGGGCGCGCCCAGCAGATACCGTTCAAGGTTTTTAAATGATTTTGTAATGGCCTGTGAATAGACCGGATTATTCGGCGGGTAAAGCTTTACCGCCCTGACCGCGGAAAGGATGTCGCGTACGATTTCCTGCACATCGGATGAAACGGATCGGTCTGCGTTCTCTTTGCCCGGCATACATAGAAGTTACCACAGGAAGGCCCGTCTGTCAAAGGAAAGACCATGTCTCTGTTTTTTTACGTGCGGGTTTGTGCACGCCGGGAGTTTATGATACCAAAATCAGAAAAAATTGGGTAACACTTTCCCATTGATGCTAATGGTAATAAAGCCTTTCATCCTCAGCCAGAAACTTTGCGAACTTTGGGGACGTTGTGGCCGAAGTTGCATTATGTATCCCCCATCACGGTATCTACTGCTCTTGCAATCGCGCAACCGCCTTGGCGATGCTGGAGGTCGTCACCCCGACGTGCCGCGCTATCTCTGCCATGGATAATCCC
>DATDRO010000077.1:0-5871 GCA_035291685.1 Nitrospirota bacterium
TGAATCACCTATTGACCTGCCCATCATAAAGCTCTGATGTTTTCCGCGTCACAACCAAAAACCGTTTTATTTCGAACAATGTCTCCCTCTTCTCCCTTTGTACCAACCCGACTTTGTGGTAATATACATCATCTATGGAAACCAAAAAAGCCGTAATACCGGTCAAAGGCATGACCTGCGTGAACTGCGCCGCCGCCATACAGAAGGACCTATCCAAATTGGTGGGCGTCAAGAGCGCCAACGTAAACTATGCAAATGAAAAGGCCGTCGTGGAGTTCGATCCCGCGTCGGTCGGCCTCGGCCGGTTCGTTTCGAGCATCCAGGAACTCGGCTACCAGCCGGTGATCGAGAGGGTCACCATTCCGGTCATCGACCTCGACGTTTCCCGGTCGCGGGAACTCGAACGTGTCGCCTCGGGCATTGACGGGGTGCTCAAGACAACGGTAAATGCCGGCGCCCAGACCGTCAATCTCGAATATGTCCCTTCGCAGGTAGGCCTGCGCGACATACGCAGAACGATCGAGAAGGCGGGCTTCCGTTTGCCGAAGCAGGCCGAAGGCCGCTCAGCGCTTGATATCGAAAAAGAGGCCCGCGAAAAAGAGCTCTCGGAGCTTAAGAAAAAGCTTATCGTGAGCGCGGCGCTCTCGGCGCTCATTCTGATCGGGAGCTTTCAGGACATGCTCCCGTTCTTTACCATCATTCCCCGGCAGGTCATGTGGGTCATCCTGTTCATCCTGACCACGCCTATACAGTTCTGGGCCGGGCGGCATTTCTACCAGAACGCCTGGGCATCGATCAAGCACGGCAGTACGAATATGAACACCCTCGTCGTTGTCGGGACGTCCGCGGCATACGGCTACAGCTCGGCGCTCACCTTCTTCCCTTCCCTCTTTGAGTCGCATGGTCTCCACAGCGGCGCCTACTATGACACTGCGTCGATCATTATAACCCTCATCCTGTTCGGAAAGTACCTTGAGGTAAGGGCAAAGACCCGCGCCGGGGAAGCCATCAAAAAACTGATGGGTCTCCAGCCCCGCACCGCGCGGGTGCTGCGCGAGGGCAAGGAACTGGATATCCCCATTGAAGATGTTGAAACGGGCGATCTCATCGTGGTCAAACCCGGTGAAAAGGTCCCCGTGGACGGAGTGATACGGAACGGTTATTCTTCTCTGGATGAGTCCATGCTCACCGGTGAAAGCCTGCCGATCGAAAAAAAGATCAACGATCCGGTCATAGGCGCAACGATGAACAAGTCAGGGACATTCACCTTTGAGGCAACGAAGGTCGGCAAAGATACCATGCTCTCCCAGATCATACGCATGGTCCAGGAAGCGCAGGGCTCCAAGGCGCCGATCCAGCGGCTCGCGGATTACATTTCGAGCATCTTTGTGCCGACAGTGATCGGCATCGGGCTGGTCACCTTCGGCATCTGGTATATCTTCGGTCCCGCTGAGACGAGGTTCACCTTTGCCCTTCTGAATTTCATTGCCGTCCTGATCATCGCCTGCCCTTGCGCCATGGGACTGGCAACGCCAACGGCCATTATGGTCGGCACCGGCAAGGGCGCGGAACAGGGCATGCTCTTTAAGAACGCCGAAAGCCTCGAACGCAGCCAGAAGATCGACACCATCGTGCTCGACAAGACCGGCACGCTCACAAGAGGAGAACCCAGGGTCACGGACATCATTATAAACGGCGTGAGCAATGATGATATCCTGTTCTTCGCGGGGTCTGCGGAAAAGGGCTCGGAGCATCCGCTCGGCGAGGCCATCGTGCACGCTGCTATCGAGAGAGGACTCAAGATCGAAGCTCCTGATGAATTCGAGGCCCTCGCGGGCCATGGGATAAGCGCCAGGGTAAACAGCCGCAAGGTCCTGCTCGGGAACGAGCGGCTCATGTCCGAACGGAACATCGACTTCGGCAAGCTGCTTTCTGAAGCCGTAAAACTATCATCTCTGGGCAGAACACCCATGTTCGTGGCGCTCGATGATAAACCAGCCGGGATCATCGCGGTCGCCGATACACTTAAGGAACATTCGAAAGAAGCAGTGGCAGGGCTCAAGTCGCTGGGGCTCGAGGTTGTGATGCTGACCGGTGACAACCGCCGCACGGCCCAGGCGATCGCCGGGGAACTCGGCATATCCCGCGTGCTCGCCGAGGTGCTTCCCCAGGACAAGATGGATATGGTGAAAAAACTCCAGTCCGAGGGCCGTGTGGTGGCAATGGTCGGGGACGGCATCAACGACGCGCCTGCCCTTACCCAGGCGGACGTGGGCATCGCCATCGGCACCGGCACGGACGTGGCCATCGAAGCCTCGGATGTCACGTTGATCAAGGACGACCTCCGGGCGGTGGCATCGGCCATACGGCTCTCAAAACAGACCATGAAGACCATCAGAATGAACCTCTTCTGGGCCTTCATCTACAATATCATCGGCATCCCGGTCGCGGCTGGCGCGCTCTATCCGTTCTCCGGGATCCTGCTGAACCCCATGATCGCCTCCGCGGCCATGGCCTTCAGCTCCGTGAGCGTGGTGTCGAATTCATTACGACTAAGAAGATTCCATTAATAAACCAATGCTGCCACGAAGACACGAAGACTCTAAGGAAACCATGAAAACAGGAAAGCTGCCCGAACATATCGAAGAAATCGCAAGAAAAATTGTCGATGCCGCTTATACGGTTCATAAAGCACTTGGTCCCGGCTTACTGGAAAGGGTATACGAAGTTTGTTTTTGCCATGAGCTTGCCAAGCGAGGGCTGCGATATGCTCGCCAGCTTGACATCCCTATCACCTATGATGGACTTCTCTTTAATGAAGGGCTGCGGCTGGATGTCCTTGTCGAAGATGTTGTTATTTGTGAATTGAAAGCTGTGGACGAAATAAACCCTGTGTGGGAAGCGCAACTGCTCAGCCATCTTAAGCTTTCAGATAAACAACTTGGTTTTCTGATTAACTTCAACGTACCCCGCATCAAAGAAGGTATCAAGAGAATGATCGTTTAATGCCTTTCTTCGCGAATCGTGACAGAATTAGATCATCCTCTTCTTTAATATTTATATTATTCCTTCGCAGTTCTTCGTGCCTTAGTGCCTTCGTGGCAGAATTAGGTTCTAAAATAACTTGTCACGCCTTTGTGGCAGGTGGTAGGTCTTCATGAAATTCGTCGCTGATGTCATGCTTGGCCGTCTGGCAAAGTGGATGAGACTTCTGGGATTTGATGTCCTCTACGACCGGGCCATAAGCGATAACGAGATCATCCGTATCTCGCTGGAGCAGGCCCGGGTGATCCTCACCCGTGACACCGGGCTCGTTGCCCGGCCTCTCGCCTCTAATCATGTCTTCATAAATAATGATAACGTCAGACAACAACTCCAGCAGGTACTCACGACCTTTCACATCACGTCAATGCCCGGACCGCTCACGCGCTGCTCTGTCTGCAATACGCTCCTCTTGCCGGTCGCCAAACAGGACGTAAGGGACCTTGTGCCCTTGTACGTTTATGAAAAGAACAATACTTTTCTTCGCTGCGAAAGCTGCCGAAAGATCTACTGGCAAGGAACACACGTAAAAAGAATGGAATTAAAAAAATAGCCGGTCCCAGTGCTGACGGACCGGCTATGCTTCATGCTACATAATTTTACAGAAAATGATACGTTATGCCGATGTCGAACGTTCTTACATCGGCGTCAATATCAACATTACCCGGAGTTCCTGAATCAAAGGTTATTTTCCTCCATGTAAGGCCGGCATTAAGGGACAGTTCCGGATATACGTACATATCAAGCCCCACCCCAAACTGTGCTCCGCCTCCTTTGTAATCATATCCCGAACCTTCAAGCCTGTACCCGCCGATGCCTACCAGAGCGTATGGTTCGAGCTTGCTTCCCGTGAGCGGAAAGTTAAGTTTCAGGTCCACAGTCACGCCTTTGAAATCATAGGTACCGCCGCCGCTGAAGTCATGTTCAGTTCTGAAGAGAGACCCTTCAAGCGCAAGATATTTGTTAAATCCTATGCCTGCGCGCCCCCCTAATCCTCCGCCGTTATCCAGGTTACTAATATCCCCAGAGATATGGTTAACGGGAATATATGCCCCTAAATAGAACCCTTCTTTTGCCATTGCCGGCGAAGCTGCGAGCAAAAGTGTCAGTACCGCCAAGATAATTATTTTCTTCATACCTCTCCTTTCAAAACCGTAGGATTAAATACGAGCAAATCATAGCAAAAGGGGCCATATTGTCAAGGTAATATTACCCGCGCAAAAGCGCACATTGATAATGAGTCAAACTATTTCTAATCCGTATAATTTATTTTTTGCGCTGAAGTGCGCCCGGCTTCCATAATTAAGTGGACCCGCGTTTACTAAGCGGTCGCAATTTGGGGTTCTTAGAAATAAATATTAAACCCGCCATAGAGTGACAACATATCGCCATTCAGCTCAGTAATGTGAACAGTACCGACAGAATCTGTCGCTTTATTATAGGTTATAAATCGGTAAGTCCCACCTACGTTAAGAGCGATATGCTCGGTGATAGAAACCTCAAATCCGATTCCCAGGTTCACACCCTTTCCCAATAAGCCAGTGTATCCGAATGCATCTGCATGGTCAAAATCGATCTTGAAGAAGCCATACCCGGCTAATAAATATACCTCAATGGGAGCCTTTGCTTCAGTAATGAATAATTTCAAATTAACACTTAAACCGGAAAGAGTTGCGTCAACATAACCTGTTTTCCCCGGATGAACAGTTTTAAACCAATCGATTTCCAGCCCTGCTTGCCCGCGCGGAGCAGAGTCATTGTAACCTACTTTAAGATCCACGCCTACGCCGTTTGCCCACTGATCAACATCAGATCCGACTATGCGGTTAAGTTCCATTCCCCCGCCAATATAAAATCCTTCCTTTGCCATCGCTGGTGCGGCCATGAGGGCGAACGCCAGTACCGCCAACGCGAGAATTTTCTTCATGCCTGCTCCTTTCAATACCGTAGGATTAATCACGAGCAAATCATATCAAAAGAGGCCGTATTGTCAAGATAAAATTACCCGAAAAGATCTGACGAAGAGGCGATCAAATCCTGATGATCTCCGCTGTCAGTTCATCGCCGACCTCTAAAATCGCCACGGAATTATACGGCGCCCAGCGCTTGTCTGTCGGACTGCCGGGATTGAGAAACAGAACATCGCCCACCCTGCCCCAGAACGGTGTATGCGAATGACCGAACACGATCAGGTCAACGGCATCAAACTCCTTCCTGATCCTCTCCATTTGCCCTTCCAAGTTTCCCTGCCCGTGGATGAGGCCCACACGAAACCGTCCTATCTCGATGATCTTTTTAACCGGCAGTGTCTGCCGGATCTCTATCGTATCCATATTCCCGGCAACTGCCTCCACCGGCGCGATGGCGTTCAGTTCTTCCAGAACGGAACGCTCGACAAGGTCTCCCGCGTGAAGGATAAGTTCCACATCTTTGAAAATATCGAATATGAACGACGGAAGCGCTTTGACGATAGCGGGGACATGGGTGTCTGAGATAACGCCGACTTTCATGGAAAATCACACTGTTGCAATAAACCAGAAAACATAGTAATAGTCATTCTGAGCGCAGCGAAGAATCTCTTCTCTTCAAATACCTGAGATCCTTCACTTCGTTCAGGATGACACCTGAAAATACTTTTTCCGCAGTCTGATAGTGCTTTGGTCAAATCAGTCTTCTTTTCAATTCCTCTACGATATTATTGAGCGACACCTCCGCCTGTTCCTTGGTCCGCATGTCGCGAAGGACCGCCTTCCCGTTCTTTATCTCCTGCTCTCCGAGAATAAGAGTATGTCCGGCGCCTGACTTGTCCGCCTTTTTCATCTGGCTCTA
>DATDRO010000078.1:0-8498 GCA_035291685.1 Nitrospirota bacterium
TTCGCTTTCCGGGGGACGAACAGAAGCTTCCGTGGCTTGCCGCGCTTCTCGACTCATACGCCGTTGTTGACACCGGCGTTGCCGTCGCTGTCAGGGACCACGGGAAAAAGCTGAAGGTTGAACTGGCCTGTACCAGTGGGTGCGATGTCTGCTGCCGACAGAAGGACATCCCGCTGTACCCTCACGAGGTCGTGGGGCTCCATTGGTATGCCTCGGAAAAGATGGCAGCGCCGGACCGGGACATTCTGAAAGGTCAGCTTAGCGGTCATGCCCCGGGTTCTCCCTGCCCGTTTTTGATCGATCATGTCTGCTCGGTCCATCCCGTACGTCCTGTTTCGTGCAGATGGTTCAACGTCTTCACCACGCCCTGCGCTCCCGGTGAAGACCCCTACTATTCAAGAAGGGGCGACGTGCTCGAGCCGATCCAGGATTATACTGACCGGGCATTCGCCGCCGTGTTACCGTTCTACAATATGAAGAGAGATGGCGACACGATCAGCGTGGTGAAGCTCATCCGCTCGCAGATCATGAACCTCCAGACCTATGACTGGAAAAAGCTGATTGTCCTCATGGAAAAATTTGATTCCCGGAAGGCTTAACAGATAACCACAGCGGTGTATCATAAAATAAGGATTACATACGATACTTCTTCGTGGCGGGCTGTACGAAGGTGGTGGGATTCATTCGTAATAACGATAGCAAGAGAGGGGGTGGATGTTTAGGGCCGGATGGAAGAGATTCCGTGCGTCACTTTTTGACCTTCGCCTCCAAAAGGGCAACCCGCTTTTCGAGCGTCTCAAACTCTTCGTAGTCAAATTTTTTCTATAAAGCGCCCTTCAGGAACTGGACATCGGACTTGATGATCTGGACGTCTTCCATCATCGAGCCGACCATTTCCGTAAGATTGTGATACCGCTCGACGACCAACTGCACCTTGGATTCGAAGTCCTCTTTCAATACGCCCATGTAGTGCTGATATTCCTGGCGTTCCTTTTCAACGAAGCGTTCGAATTGCACGCGTTGTTTTTCGACAAAGTGCTGGGATTCCTCGCGCTGCTCGGTTAAAATGCTCTTTAATTTGCTTTCATTTATTTCCATGTCACGACCTCCGCTTATGACTATATCACAAACCACTATCACAGGCAAGAACAGGCTGTTGAATTGAAATGCGGTTCATTTTACCCCCTCAATACTCTCTTATCCCCGACCCTCTGTGTCAGCTTCTGGGAATCGAAGTATTCCATGATGGGCACGGCGAACTTGCGGGAGGTCCTGGCGAGGTCGCGGAACTCGGCCATGGTGATCTCTTTCTTTTCTTCAAGGTGTTTCTTCAGATCCGCCCGGATCTTCTCGATCGTATCCTTGTGAAGATGGAACGAGTCGTTGATTCGCACGGTGCGGCCTTCATCGCCAAGAAGCTTGAGCAGGTCCTTCGCGTCCTTGTCCGTGATGCCGAGAAGGGCAGGGAGCTCTTCCCGGAGCGGAGGCTGGGAACCGCCTTTTTTTATGGCTTCCACGATCTTGTCCTTGAAGACGCCCTGGTCCTTGCCCACGCCTGCCTTGAAGCCCGGGAGCCTGAGCTTCGATCCCTCGGCCTCGACCTGTTTTTTCTTCACGAGGCCGTCAACGGCCATGTTCAGGACCTTCTGGTGCAGCCGCAGCCTGAGGCCGCCCTTTAATTCTTCCTTGTCCAGACCGGGCTTGAGGGAATTGTCTTTGTGGAACACGGTAATGAGGTCGAGTATCTTTTTCTCGATCAAGGCGAGGTGCGAAGTATGCACGTACAGGGTGTCTGTTCTCAGTACGATCTTCTTTTGCACCAGGGCTGTGAGCGCTGTCGCAATATCCGGTTTGTCCGCGGCGATAGAGCCGATCGCTTCCGCCTCTTCCATGCCCGCGAGGCCTTTTCCCGCAATGAAAAGGGCGAGCCGGTCTTCCAGACCGCCTTTTTCGAGCGTTTGGAGGTTCTTGACGGATTGCTGCATGGAAATTTTTTTATGACGCCGCGCGTGCGGGTCAAGCACCATGCCGCCGCCGAGGGTCTCCATGGGTGAGTAGAAGCGGAGGATGAAGCGGTCACCGTGCTGTATGATCACCGGCTGCTCAAGCCTGAACTGGACATATCCTTCCTGGCCGGGGAGCAGTTCGTCCGTGCCGAGGAGCGTGGCCCTTCCGATCGCCTCCTGCGTGTTATTGTAGAAGCGCACGCGCGAACCCGTCTTGAGCCCGCGCGGGGCCTGTTTTATCATGGTGAGTACCGCATCGAGGGTCTTTGTCGGCGTGAAGTAGCTGCGGCTTACGATCGTGTCGCCGCGCGAGAGGTCTTCTTTTTCCACGGCCTGGAGGTTCACCGCGGTTCGCTGGCCGGCGACCGCCTGCCGGGCCGCCTGATTGTGAGACTGGATTCCGCGCACCCTGGTCTTGATGCCTTTGGGAAGAATATCGATCTCCTGTTCCAGACTGATGGTCCCGGAGAGCAGGGTGCCGGTGATGACCGTGCCGAAGCCCTTCATGGTGAAGACGCGGTCGATGGGAAGACGCAGGATCCCGCTGGATGATTTCGGCGCTACTTCGTTCGCGAGCTTTGCAAGCTCCTGGACGAGTACGGGAAGGTCCTCGCCGGTCTTTGACGAGACGGGGACGATGGGGGACTTTTCGAGGAACGTTCCTTTGACAAAGGACCGCACTTCATCCTTCACCAGGGCGAGCCAGTCCTTTTCGACCATGTCCATCTTGGTGAGAACGATGAGGCCCTTTTTTACGTGCAGGAGGTCGCAGATGGCGAGGTGCTCCCGTGTCTGGGGCATGATGCCTTCGTCGGCCGCGATCACGAGCATCACGATATCGATGCCGCCCACGCCGGCGAGCATGTTCTTGATGAGACCTTCGTGGCCGGGAACGTCCACGATGCCGAGGCGATTGCCGCCGGGCAGGTCGAGGGACGCGAACCCGAGGTCAAGGGTAATGCCGCGTTCCTTCTCCTCCCGCAGGCGGTCAGGGTCAGTGCCGGTGAGGGCCTTGACGAGAGTGGATTTTCCGTGGTCGATATGTCCGGCAGTGCCGAGGATGATGTATTTCATGGGAACAGGATTCAGAAGTCAGGAGCCAGAATTCAGAATAAGATGCAGGAGTCGAAATTCAGGGATCAGAAAAAAAGAGATGTTCTACTGGCTTCTGTCTCCTGACTCCTGGCTTCTCGTAATTTTCCCCACCGCTTCCACGATCTTCCCGATCTCCTCATCATTGAGCGTCCGCGGATCGAAGAGCACCATGCCCTCCTTGATGCGGGTGATGACATGCGGCTTGCCGAGGCGCATGCGGGACTCGATCTGGTTCGCGCTCAGGCTCTGGTGACTTATGGAAACCGCTTTGGTCGGGAGAATACCGGTGGGGAGCGCGCCGCCGCCGGTCTGGGACATCTCATCCTGCAGGGACACGCTCAGGCCGGAGAGACCGGCGAATCCGCGCGCGAGGAGCCTGGCCTTGCGCTCGATCTCTTCGAGAGGCTGGGTGAGCATCCAGAGCGTCGGGATCTCCCGCACAGCCTTCTCTTCGTCGAGATATTGCGTGAGCGTGGCTTCGAGGCTCGCCAGGGTCAGTTTGTCGATACGGAGCGCGCGGGCAAGGGGGTTCGACCTGACGGGATCGAGATATGCTTTTTTCCCGAGGATCAGTCCGGCCTGGGGTCCTCCCAGGAGCTTGTCGCCGCTGAATGTAAGCACATCCACGCCCGCATTCACGGCCTGTTTTACGGTAGGTTCGTCGCCCACGCCGTACGAGGCGAGATCGACGAAACTGCCGCTGCCGAGGTCCCACATCACGGGGATGTTGCGTTTTTTGCCGAGGACCGAGAGTTCCGCGGGCGTGACCTCCTTGGTAAAGCCCACGATCTTGTAATTGCTCGTATGGACCTTGAGGAGCAGGCCGGTATTTTCGTTGATCGCCTTTTCGTAGTCCTTGAGATGGGTCTTGTTCGTGGCGCCGACCTCACGGAGTTTCGCGCCGCTCCGCTCCATGACCTCGGGCACACGGAAGGAGCCGCCGATCTCGACGAGCTCTCCGCGCGAGACGATGACCTCCTTGCCGCGGGCAAGGGTGTTCAGGCAGAGGAGCACGGCGGCCGCGTTGTTGTTCACCGCCGTGGCAGCTTCGACGCCCGTGAGCCTGATGAGGATGTCTTCAACATGCGTGTACCGTTTGCCGCGCTCTCCCGCGCGAATGTCGTATTCGAGATTGGAGTAGCTGCGGCTCACTTCGACGATCCGCTGGATGGCCTTGTCCGAAAGGATGGAACGCCCGAGGTTGGTATGCACGACCACGCCGCTTGCATTGATGACCGGCCGCAGGCTCGGCTCCGAGAGTTCCGCAAGGATGGCTTCCGCATGGTCGAGGATCTCCGGCAGGGAGACGGAATGCCCGGCCATCTTCTGTCCTACTTCCTTTTCCTCTGACTTAAGGATGGCCTTGCGCCGTTCTTCGACCGCGGTCCTGATGGCTTCGAGCACGAGAACTCTCGGATGTTTTTCGAGCCACTGCTGTGTCCGCTGTTCCTTCAGGATCTCATCCACGGCGGGAAGTTTTCTGAGCAATTCTTTCATAGACAATAAAATAGCATAGATAAGCAGGAATATCAATACTTATCAGAACGATAGACAGTGAGCTCGCCGATCCATTGAAGCTCCCCGCAGTCCCGCCATGGCGGGACGGGGAATGCGCTCACTCCAGAATTCATCCGACTATCATACGAGCCAGGGATGCTCGTAATGTCAGGCGAGACGTCACTTCCGCAAGAACAAATTTCTTTGTCTCTTTTTTGTTTTTTTCTTGCCATGTCATGGGAAATGGAGTATATTCGAAAAAATCCAATAAAACTTCACAAGGAAAACCTTCTATGACGCGACCCCAAAAACCGGAAGCGATAGAAAAGATCGAAGAAGAGGATATCCGCAGGAAGGTCGGCGCCGGATGGAAGGAAGCGGTACTCCTGCTGATCTTTATCGTCCTCATCGCTTTCGTGGCGGTGTATTTCCTCAGCCGGGAGAAGGGCGGGCAGGAGGTGAAGATCATCGGCGTTGCTGACAAGGCGCCGGAGTTCAGTCTGCCGGCAGTTGACGGCAAGCCCAGAAGTCTTTCGGGGTACCGGGGCAAGGTCGTGATGGTGCATTTCTGGGCCACCTGGTGCCCGCCGTGCGTAGAAGAGATGCCCACGCTCGAAAAACTCTACCGGGCCCTCGGGGGCAAGGACCTTGAGGTCCTTGCCATAAGCGCTGATGAAGACGGAGCTGCCGCGGTCATTCCATTCATGCGGAAGAACGGGCTGAGCCTGCCCGTGCTTTTTGATCCGGGCGGGACCGTTGCGTCGTCCTACGGCACCTTCAAGCTTCCCGAGACGTATATTGTGGATCGGGAAGGCTTCGTGCGATACAAGGAAATAGGGGCGAGAGACTGGTCAGCGCCGGAGAGCGCGGCAATCGTCAGGAACATCATCGGCACGAAGTAGAAGGTACGTTGCAGGCCGGGAATCAGAAGTTTCGACCACGCTCAATATGTGCAGGGTAAATTATCTTCACACGGGAGACAAAAATGTCCGATATCATCACATCCGGCACGGTTCTCCTCGTTCTATTGTTCGTGATCATCAGGCTCAACCGGGGCATCGGCTGGGGCTGAGGGGAAGAAACGAGTCCCTTCTGTAGAGGGGAGCAGCCCCAGGAGCACGGGAACGAAGGGAAATAAGGCAGGGCGCCGCCATACATCACTCAGGTAAACTCTGCGAAGTATGTCGCCCTGCCGAATACGTGAGATCTTTCATGGAGCATGTCCCGAGCGGAAAGCGATATCTTCGCTATGCCCGGACTGTCCTCTCTCAGGTAAAGTCGCGTTGGACGCGCTTTGCGTATATCGTACGGTCGCATCATGAAAAAAAAGGTATTGTCCGCAGGGCTTGTCATTTTCACGTCCTGCGTTTCTCTTATTCTCCTGTGGGCCATCCTGGTCCTTACCAACCTGCCTGACGTGTCCATTCTGAGGCATTACCGTCCTGCTGCGGCCGCGGAGGTCCTTGACCGGGACGGAAACATCATCGCTCAATACTATGACCATAAGTTCCGGATATGGGTGCCCATATCCGGCCTTCCCGATATCGTGATCCAGGCGATCGTGACCGCGGAGGATGACACGTTCTTCGGCCACCAGGGGATAAACTACAAGGCCACGTGGGACGCCTTTGTCCTTGACGTAAAGAAACAGCGCTTCGCCCGGGGCGGGAGCACCATCACCCAGCAGATGATCAAGAACGTCCTTCTCTCACGGGAGAAGACCCTGGGACGCAAGCTCCGCGAATTCATTCTGGCCAGAGAGGCCGAAAAAATTCTCACCAAACATCAGATCCTCGAGATATACCTGAACGAGGTCGAGTGGGGGGAGGACATTTACGGCATTGAGGCGGCCAGCCGCTATTTCCTCGACAAACACGCTTCCGAGCTCACCGTACCTGATGCCGCCCTGCTCGCCGGCATGCTGCCGAACCCGCGCTATTTTGATCCCTTTAAGAGAAGGGAAAAGGCCAGGGGGAGGCAGGAAAGAGTGCTGTTCAACATGTTCCTGGCCAAGCTGCTCACCGAGGAAGAGTACCGGTCGGCCCTGGCATCTCCGATGAAACTCCGGAACGAGTCGTCCGGAAGATTTGTTTTCTCCGCCCTCGTTACCGGCAGCGGCAGGTCCTGTTATCAGAAAGTGCTTGAGGGCGTCCTTCTCTCCGAGTATGGCGAGCTCGGGCTGTACCGGCAGGGGCTCAAGATCAGGACCACCCTGGACAAGAAGCTCCAGCAGCAGCTTACTGCGTGGGTCGATCAAGAGAAGGTAAAGGAGACCGGCAAAGAGACCGCACCTTATCTTCCGGACAGCGTTATGATGGTGAGCGAGGACAACGAGATCAGGGCGATCGTCTGTTCATCGAATGAAGAAGAGGTCCGGTTTAAACTTGAATCGCTTGGACCGCCGTTTGACGGATACGATGTATCCAGCGTCTCTCCGGATTCCATAATCGTGGACGAAGTGGTGATATCCGGGGGAGGCGGGAGTAAAGATGAGGAGAGGCGAGGGACGATGGACGAAGGACGCTGAGAAACGGGGTCTTAGCTCTTTTTGATCTGAAGGTGATTAACTCCGCATCCTGCTTCTTAAAACTCGATATTCGGTCTGAGAATAAGCTGCCATTCGTCGCGGTCCCTGCCAACGGCGAGCGGCCCCGTATATTTTCTGGCCGACTCCCTAATAAATCCTACGGCGAACGAAAAAGCCATCTTCCGCTTCTCGACAGGCCATTTTTTGTCCACACTGAAGTAGTGGCGGATGGAATTGAACGTACGGCGGTCCATGTCGAAAATGTATTCAAACCCGCTGTTATTGAAGAGCGAGGAATTCGCCGTGCGGTAATCGGCCCTGCTCCTCCTGAACGCGAGGTAGATGATATCGGTGATGTCGGGATTTTCGTGGAGCTTGGCGCCGACGCGGAAGCTCCAGTCCAGCTTTCTCGTCTCCGTCTTTTTATCGCCTTTTATCTTCCATTCAAATTCACGCCAGTCGTCTTTGACGAGCTCGTTGTCCTTGATATGGTAGTTTCCGGCGCTTACCAGATAGCCGATGTATCCTTTTCTTTTTGCATCCCTTTGACCCGGCATGTTAAAGTCGACGACGTTGCCCACGAATGCCGACGCTGCATAGGGCTCTTCGAATCCCGCGGTTATCGATTGGATCCAGTTGAAATTATCGGTTACGTGGGCGTTATCGTAGAAATTCGGGTGATGTTCCTTGATGTACGTCCCCAGATACGGCAGGGGATTTACGCTTGCCTCGATCACAAGGAACCGGGGCGTGAGGGACTGTGAGAGCAGCGTCGTATAGATCTCTTTCTCTGTTTTTTCGCCGAGGTGGGGGATGGGGGTTTTGGTAAGAGCGACATAGAGTCCGATGTTGGTGTAGTATGCGTCGGCTTCGAAGTCGATCCTGAATCGTTTAAATTCTTCTTCCGCCGGCGCTGCCGGAGGCGTAACCGCCGTCTTTTCCTGCCCGGTCGGTGTCTGCTCCGCGCTTGAATCAGCAGCGGGCGTCACGGCAATCATGAAAACCAGGAAGACAGTCGAGTATATCCGTCTGTACGAAAGAAGGTCAAGCCGGGTCATGGGGTAATGATACCACAGGAGTTAAGAGATGAGAAGTTCCCAAGAGAAGAAAACGGTAACTGCTTTGGTCTTTTTCACACTAAGCCACACCCTGCACTCGCGATGCCACTCGTAAACGCTGGGTGCAGGCAAAGGCACGAAGAAAAGCTTTAATTCCCGGGTTTTAACCAAAAGACAGATTCATCTTCTTTTTTTCTCTGTGTGCTTCGTGCCTTCGTGTGAGTAAATGGTTTTAGGTCCTGAGTGGCTACAAAAAACGACAATAACGTTCGATGAGCGGCTGCCGGCCGGGCCCTGCGTACGCATTACGCCAGA
>DATDRO010000079.1:0-9470 GCA_035291685.1 Nitrospirota bacterium
TTCGAACACGGAAAACCATACCACAGCCATCTATCACGCCGATTGCAGGATACAGCGCAATAATATGGTCTGTCCAAAACATATTAAGTTGTGTTTCTGTTTCAATTTACAAAAGGCGGGCGATGAGTACTTTCGTACTCAAATCGAAAAGAGTGTAGCAAAGTGCAATTCTGCTGTCAACACAAAAATTGTGATGTGAGCGTCCGTTATTAGCGCAAGTTTTTGCACAATCGGCATGCCCTGAGATCTAATCTATTCCACGACCTCGAGAACGCCTTCCATGCCCCGGTCTTTATGGCTTTTGAAGAAAAGAAAGCGTTCGTCGCAGATAAAGGGATACTTGCCGGCCTTCGTCGGTGTAAAACGAATGATCTTCGGCTCCCTGCTCAACGATTCGGAAAAATCGATCCCTGCCTCCGGCGCATGAATGACGATCGAATGGGGAGCGATCCCGGGTTCCTTTCTGACCTTGAGCTCGACAGGAACGTTGACCTTTACGACGATAGTGTTCGGATCAAAGTAATAACCGCCGCCGAGGACTTCCACTCTTTGGACCCCATCCGCATCCACCGTTGCAATGAGACGTTTCTCCTGAGGTGTATCGCTGAACGCAAACCCGCTGATCAACAAAAACAAAACTGCCACTATGGATTGAGAGTATCTCATGTTATCCCCTCCTTGAAAACTGTCTATGGCAAATCCTCTTTTAATTACAGTATATCACCATCCCTTCCTTTTTTTTCAACCCCTTACATTATCTCTGCACTTGACTTTTCCTCTTGATTAGAAGTACATTAGTACATGCATCTAAGCCCCAAACAGAGAAAGCAGCTCCTGCCGATCCTGTTCATCCTCGCGCTCCTCTTCGTACTTTCACTCATTATCATCCTGGGACAATTTTTTCACCAGACCCTCCAGGACGAGATGGCCGAACAGTTCAACAAACAGCAGCTCATGCTTGCGCGGGAAATCGCCATAAACATCGAGAGTTTTGTGGACCGCCTGTATAAGGACATCCATACCATCGCTCAATTGCCGGAGATACACCGGATCCACCAGAGTCCCCGGTGCCGCGTCGTCGCGGAAGCCATAACCTCTCAACTCCAGAGCGATGTCCCCGTCGCCATCCAGGTGCTGACGAAGAACGGCAGAATATTATACGATAATTCCGCTCCGGAGAAAGAGGGTATGGACCTGTCGGGGACCGCTTTTTTCAAAAAAGCGCGGCTGCTGCACAAGAACGACAAGCTGATCACCGACCTGCTCGATGCCCCCGGTGAGGGCGCCGGCTCAAAAGAGTTCATTGTGGCAACGCCCATCTACCAGCGCTTGAGGAACCCTCTGGCCGATGAGTTCAATGGCGTTGTCCTCGCCGTGGTTTCGATGGACGGTATAACCCAAAAATATCTCTCGCCGATCAAGTCGGGCACGCGCGGATACGCCTGGATGATGGACAGCGCCGGCACGCTCCTCTACCACCACAACCGTCCGGAGATGGTGGGCAAAAACCTCTACCACACCGACCAGACGTGCTTCCACTGCCATCGGTCGTTCGATACCGAAAAAAAGATGATTGAAGGCAAGGCGGAGACCTTCGGAAGCTACCATGCGCCGGGGGGCGAGAACAAGCTCCTCGCCTTCTACCGTATTACCCTGGCAACCAAATCGTGGCTCGTCGTCGTCTCCGCCCCGTACTCGGACGTTATCGCCCTCATGCAGGAGAGCATGCGTTTTTATTCGCTCCTCATCGTATCGATCTTCGTCACCACCCTCGTTGTCTCCGGCGCCACGATCGTGACATACAAGAAGAAGATCAAGGCTGAAGAGAGAACGATACATCTCGAGAACCAGCGGAGGCTCGAGCGTGAGATCGAGATCGCGAAGAATTACCTGGAAAATATCGTGGAGAACACGCAAACGAGCCTCATGGTCCTCGACAAAGATCTCATGGTCAAGACCCTGAACACGGCGCAGGCGCGGACGATCGGCCGCCCGAAAGAGGACATCCTCAACAGGCCGTTCTTTGCGCTTTTCCCTGACAACCTCCAGGCCTATGACGGCTTCCCCTTCGAGGCCCTGCTCCAGAAAACCCTCGCCGGACGCAGCTTCGAGATCAAGGATTATAAGATAACCGGCCTCCATAAGGCCCCGATCTATCTCGACATGAACATCAGCCCGCTCCTGATCGAGGGGGACATTACCGGGATCCTGATCACGAGCAATAATGTCACCAAGCGCGTGCATCTCGAAGAGGCGCTCAAACAGTATACGGTCGAGCTCGAGGACAAGGTGGACAAAGGGACCGCCACAACGAAACAGCTCGAGCAGCAGGTGCTCCATTCCGAAAAACTCGCCTCCCTCGGCAGGCTCGCGGCGGGAGTCGCGCATGAGATCGGCAACCCGCTCACCTCCATCTCCACCTTCTCCCAGCTCTTGCGGGAGATGGCGACCGATGAGTTCTCGCAGAGCAGCCTCGACATCATCAATAACCACATACAGCGGATCACTGATATCGTGAGGCAGATGTCCGCCTTTTCGAGACCCGATTCAACGAACATCAAGGAAGCGCAGCTCAATGATATCCTGAGATCATCCCTCGATCTCATGCGTTTGGACAAGCGCATGAAAAGCACCATCGAGATCGCCGTCAACCTCGATCCCGATCTTCCGAAGACCATGATCGATGAAGGACAGATATCCCAGATATGCATCAATATCATTCTGAACGCGCTCGACGCCATGCCCGATGGAGGCAAGCTGAGCGTCGCCACGCGCCGGGGCAGGGACGACCAGGGACGCGATGCTGTTTTTGTGGAATTTACGGACACCGGCGTCGGGATCCCCGCCGGAGATATAGAAAAGATATTCGACCCCTTTTACACGACCAAGGAGGCGGGCAAAGGGACCGGCCTCGGCCTCGCGGTCAGCTACAGCATCATCAAACGGCACAAGGGTGACATCAAGGTGGAAAGTCAGATCGGCAAGGGAACGACATTCACGCTCATACTGCCTGCGGAGAAGGGATAAAACGTGAAAGACCATACCGATGAAAAAAAGACGAGCATCCTCGTTGTTGACGATGAGAAGGACATCTGCAAGGCGTTGAGCATCCTTCTCACAAAAGAGGGCTACTCCGTCAAAGAGGCCTACAACGGAGAGGAGGCCATCGAACGCATCAAGAAGGAAAATTTCGACATCGTCATGACCGACATCAGGATGGAGAAGGTGGACGGATTCGAGGTCCTGAAACAGACGCAGAAGATCAGCCCGGAAACATCGGTGCTCATGATGACGGCCTTCGCCTCCGTCGGCTCGGCCGTGGAGGCCATGCGGGCGGGGGCCGCGGACTATATCACCAAACCGTTCATCAACGATGAGATCAGGCTTACCATGAGAAAGATCATCGAGAGCCGGAACCTCCAGATGGAAAACCTCATCCTCCGCCAGGAGCTCAGCCAGCGGCCGCCTGCCTTCACGAATATCATCGGCACCTCGGACGCCATACAGAAGATATTTTCCATCATGGAGAAGGTCATTCCGAGCAAGAGCAACATCCTGATCACCGGTGAAAGCGGCACGGGAAAAGGCATGGTGGCGGAGGCGATCCACGAATCAGGTCCGCGCAAGGACAAACCGTTCATTTCGATCAACTGCGGCGCGATCCCCGAGAACCTGCTCGAGAGCGAGCTCTTCGGCCACAAAAAAGGCTCATTCACCTCGGCCATCGAGGACAAAAAGGGACTCATCACAATGGCGAACACCGGCACCCTCTTTCTCGATGAGGTCGGTGAACTGCCCCCCGCGCTCCAGGTAAAGCTCCTCAACGTGATCCAGACAAGGGAACTGACGCCGGTCGGCGACACGCGGGTCATCACCGTCGACGTCCGGATCATCGCGGCCACCAATGCGGACCTCATGCAGCGGGTAAAGGAAGGGCGGTTCCGGGAGGACCTCTACTACCGGCTGAACGTCATCGAGATCAAGATGCCGCCCCTGCGCGAACGAAAAGACGACATGCCGCTCCTCATCAAGCATTATATCGATGTCTTTGCCAAAGAAACGGGGAAGAACATAAAGGACATAGACTACGAGGCGATGCAGGCGCTGCTCGCCTATGACTGGCCGGGGAACATCAGAGAGCTCAGGAACACGATCGAGCGGGCGGTAGTGCTCGCCGACGGGGAAGTGATCACCATACACGATCTGACCGATAAATTCCGGACCCTGGACATTGAAGGGGTCTCAACCTCATCTCTTCGTCAGGCCCTCGATCACTTCGAGATGGAGTATGTCCGCCGCAGCCTTGCCGAGAGCAAGGGGAACAAAGAGGCGACCGCCGCGAAACTCGGCATCGACCTCGCCACGCTCTACCGGAAGCTGAAAAAACTGAAGATAGAAGCGTGACGAATCCTCTTTGTATTACTCCTGAACTCGCGGCTCTTCACTCCTGACTTCTGACTCCTTACTCCTGAATCTCCCCCTGCGCTTCGCGTTCCGGTTCACGTTCCACAACCCCCCGGAGTTTAACGGTGCTCACGCTCTCCGCAGGAAGTGCCACCCACTGCAGCGGGGTCCTGATATGCACTTCGGTGTCCGATACCTCGATCAAAATCCCGGCATACTTCATTCCGTTCGCCATGACTTCCACTTCTTTCCCGATCAGGTCCTGAATGTTCTGCATGACACCTCCTTTGTGAAAAAACAGAAGTTAAGAAGTTGAGAGGTTAAGAGGCTGAGAAGGTATGCATGCTTCTCATCTTCTCATCTTCTCATCTTCCTGCCTTCCCGCCCTCGCACCTTCGCGTCTTCATTTATATCTCCAGTTTTCCCCAGCTTTGCTTCCGGTACCTCCAGAGCAAAAGGCCCATGCGCACGAGCCAGTCGAGGATCATCACCGACCAGACAGCGCGTATTTCCGCTTTCCAGAATACGGCAAGCGCCGCGGCAAAAGGCAGGCGCACGAACCACATCCCGGCGATGGTCGCGAACATGATGAACCCCGTGTCCCCTGCTCCGCGAAGCGAGCCCGCCGCCACCATGGTTATGGCCAGCGGTATCTGCGCGAACGCCACGATCTTCATGTACAGAATGCCGTAGCGTATCACCTCGGGATCGCTCGTAAACGCCCGCAGCAGGCCGTAGGGAAAGAAAAAGAATATCAGTCCCATCCCTGCCATCAAGATGACCGCAAGGCGGTTCGCTTCATACGCCGAAAGCCGCGCGTCCGCAGGCCTGTCGGCGCCGAGGTTCTGACCGACCATGGTGGCGGCGGCCACGGCGATGCCGTACCCCGGCATGAACGAAAACGCCTCGATGGCCAGCCCTACCTGGTGCGCCGCGTACACGGCCGTGCCGTAGAGCAGGATGATCTTTGCAAACACCAGGGAGCCTGCGTTCTGAAGCAGCCGGTCGACAAGGATCGGGAGTCCCAGTTTGAATGTCATTACGGTAAACTTGAGCTCTATGCGCCTTGTTATGATTATATACCGTTTGTGCAGGGAGCGCACAAACAGGAATACCGCGCCCATGCTCTCGGAGATCACCACGGCGATCGCGGCGCCTTTCACGCCGAGAGCGGGCAGGCCGAGGTGTCCGTAAATAAGCGGATACGCCACCACGACGTGAAGGATGTTCACGAGCAGCGTCGAATAGAGAGGCGTCCTGGTATCCCCGGTGCCGTGCATGATGCCGGAGATAACATTGATGGAGATCGTGAATAAAATGAAGGTGAAAATGATCCTGGTATAGTCCCCGATCATCCCTTGCACCGCTGGCGCCGCGCCGAGAAGCGTTGCCACCCGTCCGCCGAAGGAAAGACCGAGAAACATGATGAGTCCCGCCGCTGCGACGGCAAGCAGCATCGCCTGATACGCGGCCTGCGCGGCCTCGGACTTGCGCCCCGCGCCCCACAGCTGCGAGACGAGAACGGTAACGCCGACATTGATGCCCCAGGACAGGCTCATCGTCACAAAGACCATGATCTGGACGATGCCGACGGCGGCAATGGCCGACGCGCCCAGGCCGCCGACAAGAAAGATGTCGACAATGCCCACGGAGCGCTGGAGGAGACTGGAGAGCACCACCGGAAGCGCAAGAGAGAAGACCTGCTGTCGTATGTTCTTCTGCATGAAGTGACTTTTTGGAAACAGGTATGAGCCTGTGGCCCATACAGAATAATAAAAATCCCTCTCTATCCCCCTTTTAAAGAAGGACTCTCCGGTGATGCCCCCTTTAGCAAAGGGGGCGAAGGGGATTTGAAATGATCTTTACCGATGTGATTTTTTTACGTCGCCGGACAGCGTATTGTTACTACATTTCTGCCGCGATGTAAAGAGGATAATAAGAGATCGACAAAGCACAACAGGAGACAAGCGATAAATGCTTCTATTTTACTTCCCGAGCAGTATCGAGCCCTGGGTGTAGAACGTTCCCGCGACCGCCGCGATCATAAGGCAGGCGAGGGTCGCGGCGAGCAGCGCCCGGAAACCGATGCGGGAAAGGTCCCGGGTCCTCGACGGGGCGAGAGCCGCTGTTCCTCCCACGAAGACGGCGACTGACGGGATGTGCGCAAAACCGCAGAGCGCATAGGCCGCGATCAACGCGGAACGGGGATGGTGTATCGAGTGAGAGGCAAGCGCTGCCGCGAGGTCCTGATACGATTTTACCTCCGTCAGGATCGTCCGTTCACCGATCAACCGGGCTATCTCAGAGGCATCGGAAGGAGGCACGCCGATAATGAGGGTTAAGGGATAGAAGAGATAACCGAGCAGGCCGCGGAGTGACCAGTCAAGGTGTGCGCCGAGAAGCGAATTGATCTGCATTCCCATGCCCGATACAAGGAAATCGAGAAGCGCCGTGATCCCGAGCAATGCCAGGAGCAGCGTAACGATACCGATGACCAGTTTGAACCCGGCTTCCGCGCCGTTGATGATAGACTCCATGACCGTGGATTCTCTTTCATAATGGGGCGTGACGTCCATCCCGAGCGTTTCCGGTTTTCCCGTTTCCGGCACGAGGAGCTTGGACATCACGATCGCCGCAGGGGCTCCGAGGATCGAAGCCGACACCAGATGACCGGCGATGGTCGGGAACTGCGCCTGGAGCATGAAGACGTAGAGCGCCATGACGCTCGATGCGATCGTCGCCATGCCCGCCGTCAGAATGGTGCACAGCTCCGAGTTCGTCATGGTCGCGAGATGCGGCCGGATGACCGTGGCTGATTCAACACCCACAAAAATATTCGCGGCCGTGGAGAGCGCTTCCGCGCCGCTTATCCTCATGAGTTTCGCAAAGGCCCTCGAAAATACGCGGATGAGCCGCGGCATGATGCCGATATAATAGAGCACGCTCATGAGGCTTGCGAAGAACACGACCGTGGGAAGCGCCTGGAACGCGAGAAAGAAGCCGAGTGATTCCTCGCCCATCTCGTTCTTTGTTCCCGGAGGCAGCGCAAGCCTGCCGAACAGGAATTTCGTCCCCGCCGTCGCGCTGTCAAGGACCCTTACCACGACATCGTTGATGAACAGAAAGCCCGTTGTGCCCGCAGGAATGATGAATATGAAGACGGCGAATACAAGCTGGAGCGCCGTGCCCCAGAAGACAACGCGCCAGTTGATGACCTTCCTGTTCGTGGAAAAAAGCCAGGCAATGGCCATGAGAATGAAAATGCCGAAAAAGCTTACGAGGTTGTACATCATATCCTCCATCTCTCTATATACATAATGGATGCGAAGGGATAAAATTCCAAATCTCAAATCCCAAATTACAAATAATCACCAATGACCAAATCCCGGTAACCAAACAGTTTGGAGCTTCGAATTTGATTATTGGAACTTATTTGATTATTGGTGCTTGTTATTCGGTGCTTATCCTTTAGCATATTCTCGGCAGCATTTCCCCCGGCAGCATGTCCACAATGCGGCTCCCGCCGATGGCGGTTTCGAGCAGCACCATTCCGGATGGCTCCTTGACCACCTCGCCGATGATCGCGGTATTTCGGCCAAAGGAATGGTTCTTCATTTCCGAAACCACAGAGTCTACACGAATTTCGTCCAGAACAGCGATCAGGATGCCCTCATTCGCCACAAAGAGAGGATCAAGGCCCAGGAGTTCGCAGGCGCCTTTCACCTGGCGTGGGATCGGAAGAGCGTTCTCTCTCAAACGGATGCACAGGCCGCATTCCAGGGCAGCTTCTTTCAGCGTCGTCGAGACCCCGCCTCTCGTGGGGTCTCGCATGAAATGAATATCCCTGGCCACATTCAGCATTGCCCTGACCAGGCCATTCAGGGGACGTGAATCAGTGATGACCGGAGGATCAAAACTGAGTCCGTTGCGTTCGGCAAGGACGGCAATGCCGTGATTCCCTATCTCGCCGCTGATGACAACCCTGTCCCCTGCCTTGATCCGGGATGCCGAGATCTCCGTGCCGTCACGCAACACACCGACGCCTGAGGTATTGATGAACAGTCCGTCCGCCTTGCCCTTGTTCACCACCTTCGTATCGCCTGCCACTATGCGCACGCCCGCCTTTTGGGCAGCCTCTGCCATTGAGGCGACAATAACCTTGAGATCAGCAAGGGGGAAACCTTCCTCGATGATGAAGCCCGCGGTGAGATACAGCGGCTCGGCGCCGGAGACCGCAAGATCGTTCACCGTGCCATGCACCGCAAGATCGCCGATGTTCCCGCCGGGAAAGAAAAGCGGCGTGACCACGTATGAATCGGTGGTAAAGGCGAGCTTGCCCGGCGGCAGGCTCATGATGGCGGAATCTCCCATGCCTTCGATGCCGAAGGCGGGGCTGAAATGCTCCCGGATGAGCTGGTGCATCAGCTTCCCGCCGCTGCCGTGTCCCAGGAGAATTTTATCCATGATGACCGCCGTATTTGTAATACGCCGCGCAGCTCCCCTCGGTGCTCACCATGCACGGGCCCACTGGACTGTCGGGAGTGCATCCTGTCCCGAAGAGCGAACACTCCTGCGGGACCTTTATACCGCGGAGAATGTCGCCGCAGGAACAGAGCTCGGGTTCCAAAGTCTCCTGAACTTTCGGATGGAACCGTAAGACCGCATCGAAGGAACGATACTTCTCTCTCAGCTTCAAACCGCTTTCCGGAATAACGCCGATGCCTCGCCAATAAGCGTCCGTCGGCTCAAAATATTCATCGAGAAGGCCCACGGCCCTGGGATTCCCCTCTTCCCGGACCACGCTCCGGTACTGGATCTCCACCTCGGACCGCTTCAAGGCGATCTGCCGCACGATCATGAGAATGCCTTCGATGATGTCATGCGCGTCAAAGCCCGTAATGACCGACGGTTTGTGGTAGCGAGAGGCGACGAATTCGTACGGTCTCTTGCCGATGATGGCACTCACGTGCCCCGGAAGAATAAAACCGTCCACGAGGACCTCAGGAGAATCGAGTAGCGCCTTGAGGGCCGGCGGCACGAGCTTGTGTGCGGAATAGATCGAAAAA
>DATDRO010000080.1:0-5490 GCA_035291685.1 Nitrospirota bacterium
GCTCATTCGACTTCCTCCTTTTCAGTTAAGATATGTTAATTTTATGCCGCTGTTCGTAAAAAAACCGGGACCGCTTTTCCCCGCATCTCTCCCCTGCACCACTGTTGGTCCGCCAGCCATCAGTCGCCGAGTTGTCCGAACTTGCCGCCGATAAGGTCCTTGAGATATTGATTTTCGGCCTCGAGGTTCTTCACCATCATCTTCACGACGTCGCGCATCGAAAGGATGCCGACAAGCCCGGTCGCCTCGACCACGGGCAGGTGCCGGATGTTGTTCTGCGTCATGATCGCCATGACATAGTCAAGGTCATCGCCCGGCCGCGCGATGAGAAGATTGGAGCTCATGGCGTCTTTGACCTTCACATCCTTGCAGGATTGCTTGTCGTTCGCGGCGTTCTTCACGATGTCACGCTCCGTGACGATCCCCGCGAGCGAGCCCTTATCCATGACGAGGAGCGCCCCGATCCTGCACTCCGCCATCTGCTTCGCAGCATCGAGCAGGGTGCGGTCGCTCATGATGCTGAAGCACTCGATCCCTTTAATGCTTAAAAGCTCTTTTACTTTCATTGAGATCTCCCCGCGTTGGTCCTTCCGTTTACTTCTTGTCCCGTCCCGTATACTTCGTAAAGACCATTGCCGTCGTACGGTAGAACAGGTGCGCGAACTTGGAATACGGAGCATACGCGAACAGGGCCCAGATGAATACGAGATGGAAGTAGTACACCCAGTAGCCCACGCTCATGTTCTGAAGTCGCAGCCACCACGAGAGCATGCCGGTGGCGCCGACGCCGACGACGATGGCGAGGAATATCCAGTCGAAGTACGAACCCATGCCGGCCTTGCCTGCCTTGACGATCCGGTTGAACAGGATAATGACGATCCCGGCTGCAAACGCTATCGAGCTCACAAGGGCCAGGATCTTCACGGGATCGCTGTTCGGATACGGCGATTCACCGAAATGGAACGGACCAAACGCCTTGATGCGGAAAAATTCATGACCATACAGGTAGGCAATGGCCCACATGGTGACGATCTGCAGCCCGGCAAAGGAATAGAACAGCAGCAGGTGGCCCCACTGCCGCAGCCGGTTCACGCTGCAGTCGGCGAATTTCGTATGCGTCAGGACCTGGGTCACCGCTGCGATGATGTTGCCCTTCAGGTTTCCGCCTGCTGTTGTTTCTCCCGCCTGCGCCTTCATGCCGCCCCAGAGCCGCTTGATCCCCACGAAGGCCGACACCGCCGCGAATATGAAGGTGAGGGTGAAAATAATATCGATCGCGGGAACAGGCATGAAATTATGGTACGCCATGACCTTGCTTTTTGCCCGCACGGCGTCGATATTTGTGTCCCGAGGATCATCAGAACGACATATAAAAGCGCCATCGGAATTGCGAAAAGCAGCCAAATGAGCTTCGGTTCCGTCGCGATCTTCGCGAACAAGGGCACCATTGCGACATGCTTGATGCTCTGCTTGCGGATAGCGTTCAGCACTTCGCCCGGCTTCGCGCCGCGGGGACAGTAGGCCGTGCAGTCGCTGCACTGGTGGCAGAGCCACACGTCGGGGCTCGTGATGAGCTGGTCCTTCTGGCCCCACTGGGCAAGGACCATCTCCTTCCGCGGAAAGGGGCTTTCATCGGGCGTGACGTTGCACACCACCGAGCATGTCGCGCACTGGTAGCACTTCTTGAGAGACTCGCCGCCGCCTTTGATGATATCGTTCACGAATTGCAAATCAGGTTTAATAACCGTTGCATCTGACATATATCTTATCCTCCACTTGCTTTTTAGGAGTTTTTTATCTGTTACTCCGAACTCTGAACTGACCCTACATGCTCTTGAACGGGTTCGGTCCGAACTCCTTCACCTTCTCAACAAATTCGTTGATCATCTCGGGCAGCTTGTCGTACTCATTAATGGCGACCTGCATCAACTCAACACGGCCGGATTCGAGCTGAAGCCGGTTCAAGGTCTCGCTGACCTTGCTGAAGCGGGTGTTCGCCAGCTCGCTGCCCTTGACGAAGTGGCACTGATAGTTCTCGCCGAACTTGCAGCCAAGGAGCAGCATGCCGTCTATGCCCTTGGAGAGCGCGTCGGCGACCCATACGAGGTTCATGCCGCCCAGGCAGCGCATGGAAACGAAGCGCACACTCGGGTCAATCTTCGTCCGCTTGATCGCGGCGGTGTCTATCGCCGGATAGGCGTCATTCTCGCATACCAGGCAGACGATCCGGGTGATGTCTTCGTCATCCGGCACGTCGATCGCCTTGAGCATGGAGCCGACGATATCTACGCTGTAGTCCTTGAAGGACACGATGCGCTCGGGGCAGGCGCCCATGCAGGTGCCGCAGCGCCGGCAGCGGTTGAGGTTGTACTTGGGGATGCCCTTCTCGTCCTCGTCTATGGCGCCGAAAGGGCACTCTTCCGTGCACCGCTTGCAGGCCGTGCACTTGATCAGCATCGGGTCGGGGAACGTGACGTCCCACGCGCGCGGATGGACCGCAACGCCCCGCGCCACGTGGTCCATGGCCTGGATCGCCTTGAACGCGGCGCCGGCCCCGTCCTCCTGGGCCTCGGCCATGTTCATGGGCTGGTGCACGCCGCCCGCGGCGTAGACGCCCGTCCTCCGGGTCTCGTACTGGAAACAGATGAAATTCGAGTCGGCGAAACCTGACGCCCCTTCCAGGGTCGGGATCTCAGGGCCCTGGCGGTAGCCGAGGTTCAGGATGTAATCGGGCTTGGGCGTCTGTTCGAGGTAGTTCTTCTTGGCTTCATCGCCGCCGCCGGCAGCCTTGGTGAGCCCGTCGGCGTATTCCTGCGGGGCCCGCGAGGTCGGCACCATGCCGGTGGCCAGGACAACGAGGTCCGCCTCGACCTTCACCTTCTCGCCGGTCTTCAGGCCGAAGAGGGTGTTCTCCATTTCAACGAACATATTGCCGTTCCCGGCATCGGACACGCCGGTCACATCGGCCTTGGTGAGCATCACGCCCGGATTGTTCTGGGCCTCTTTGTAGTAGAGCTCGGTCCTTCCCGGCGTCCGGATGTCCTTGTAGAAGATCATGGCAAGGGCATCGTCGTTCTGCCGCACATACTGCGCCTGTTTGAGCGAGGTGGCGCAGCACATGGACGAGCAGTAGGGAAGATGGTTCGGATCGCGCTGCCCGGCGCACTGGATAAAGGCGACCTTCAACGCGGGTTTGCCGTCGGAGGGGCGCAGGAGCTTTCCACCGTTCTTCTTTGCGATCTCTTCGAGCTCGAGGTTCGTGACCACGTTCTTCATCTTGCCATAGCCGAGGTAATCGAGCCTGTTCGCATCATAGGGCTTCCAGCCGGAGGCCATGATAATGGCGCCTATCTTCATGGTCTCGCCGTTCGAAAGCGTCACGTCATAGAGACCGGGCTGGCCGTCGGTCCTGGTCACGGTCGTTGACTTGTAGACCTTGATGTTCGGGTTGCTCTCGACCTCAGCGCAGGTCTTATTGATGTCCGTGTCCACGATGAGCGGCTTGTTGATGTAAGAGCCGGTCGGGATCTTCTTGTAGAGCTTGTTCGCGAAGCCGCCGAGTTGCGCGTCTTTTTCAACCAGCACGACCTTCTCGCCCGCGCCTGCAGCCGAGAGAGCCGCGGTCATTCCGGCGATCCCGCCGCCGATCACAAGGATGGTTTTGCTCAGGTCCGGAAGGATGTTCGGCTCCGGCAGCTCGCCTTTCTGGGTCTTCACGATGCCCATGGTGAGGTAGTCGTAGGCTGCATCGTTCGTCGCGTCCGTGTTCGGCTCCATGGTCCAGGCCACGAACTCGCGGATGTTCACGCGCTCGACGAGGGCTCCGGGGAAATCGAACTCTTCGTATTTAACCCGGGGCGAGCAGGCCGCGATGATGATGGTGTTCACGCCCTCCTTCGCCATGTCGTCCTTTATCAGTTGAACGCCTTCGGGGCTGCACAGGACGTCGTGGAACTTGTAGTTCTGGACCTTCTTGGCCGCGCCGGCGACCTTCTCGACGTCCATCGCGTCTTTGATGCCGCATCCTTTGCAGATATATACGCCGTATTTCTTCTCCATCCTTATTTCCTCCTCAAGCTCTGGATGCTCTTCATCACCACGCCGGTAGCATCCTGCGCCGACCGCGCCACATCAACGGGGGTCTTGAGCGTCCCGGTCGCATAGATGCCCGCGGGCAGCGTTGCCTGGTCCACAAACCCGTCGTCGGTCGCTACAACACCCGCACCCCTGAGGGAACGCGTCGTTGGCTCCATACCCGTTGCCAGCACCACCATGTCGAAAATCTCGGTGATCTTGTTGCCGCCGTGAATGTCCTCGGCAGTGACTTTTACATCGCCGTTCTCACCCTGTTCGACCTTGGCGACCTTGCCCTTGAGGAAGGAAACGTTCTGGTCTTCCTTGATCTTGGTATAGAAGCGGTTCTCATAGAGTCCCGGGGTCCGCATATCGATATAGAATATCTTCGCCTTTGAATCGGGATAGAGCTCCCGAACATAGCTTGCCTGCTTGAGCGACGCCAGGCAGCAGATGTAGGAGCAATGCGCCAGGTGGTTCTCGTCGCGCGAGCCGGCACACTGCACAAAGGCGATGTTCTTCACCTCTTTGCCGTCGGAAGGCCGCACGATCTTGCCCGCGGTCGGTCCGTTCGGCGCTGCGATCCGCTCCATCATCATGTTCGTGATCACGTTCTGGACCTTGCCGAACCCGAGGTTATCCATCTTGGTCGCATCATAGGGGTTCCAGCCGGTCGCCATGACAACGGCGCCCACCTTCAGGTTCACGGTCTCTGACTTCATATCAAGGTGGATCGCGTCGTACTTGCAGGCCTCGGCGCACTTTCCGCAGGCCGCGCCTTTGCATGTCTTCTCGTCGATCACATACTGGAGGGGGAATGCCTGGTTGTGCGGGAGATAGGCCGCCTTGGTCGTGCTCATGCCGAAATCGAAGTCATTGGGCCGCTCGATCTCGCAGGCCTCGGCGCACTTGTTGCAGGCCACGCACTTGTCGTTCACAAACCGCGGCTGCGTCTTGATGGTGACATCGAAGTTCCCCTCGCTGCCGGAGATCTTCTCCACTTCCGCCATCGTATAGACCTTGACCTGGCCGTTGTTCTTGATCCGTTTGTACTGGATCTCGAGACCGCAGTTCGGGGGGCACATCTTCCAGAAATACTTGTTCAACTGCGTCACCCGACCGCCGAGATAGGGGTTCTTCTCAACGATAATGACATCGGAGCCCGCTTCCGCGGCTTCCACTGCCGCTGTGAGGCCGCTGAAGCCGCCGCCGACCACCAATACTGTATTTTCCGCCATGGTATCCTATTCCTCCTTAAAACAATAAAACCGTTCAATGGTAAATTGGAAATTGAAGATTGGAAATTTAAAATTTAAGGACGAAAGACCCGAATTCACTTCCATCATTTTTCAATTTAAAATTTTCAATTTCCAATTTTCAATAAATTCCGGGGAAGGCGCACGCCTTCCCCGGAGA
>DATDRO010000081.1:0-15202 GCA_035291685.1 Nitrospirota bacterium
ACTGGGGGGTCACCTCCACCAGTTCATCTTCCTTGATGAACTCAAGCGACTGCTCAAGCGACAGCTGGCGGTGGGGCACGAGCCGGAGCGCTTCATCGGCGCCGGAAGCGCGCATGTTCGTGAGCTTCTTTTCCTTGATCACGTTCACGTCCATGTCGCTCTCGCGCGAGTTCTCGCCCACGATCATTCCTTCGTATACCGCCGTGCTTTCATTGATGAAGAGTTCGCCGCGGGGCTGGATGTGGTAGAGGGCATAGGTCGTGGTCTTGCCTGCACGGTCGGCCACGAGAGCTCCGGTGGCGCGTTTGGCGATCGTTCCCTGCCACGGCTCGTATCCGTCGAAGAGATGGTTCAACAGGCCGGTGCCGCGGGTATCGGTCAAAAACTCCGACCGGAATCCGATGAGTCCGCGCGCCGGGATGCGGAACTCGAGCCTGACGCGGCCGTGGCCGTTGTTCGCCATCTTGGTCATGCGGCCTTTGCGGATCCCGAGTTTCTGGGTGATGACGCCGATGAATTCCTCGGGACAGTCGATGACCAGGTTTTCCATGGGCTCGAAGGTCTTACCGTCGCGCTCCTTGGTAATGGTCTCGGGCTGGGATACCGAAAGTTCGTAGCCTTCCCGCCGCATCATCTCGATCAGGATCGCAAGCTGAAGTTCGCCGCGTCCCAGGACCTTGAAGCTGTCGGTGGCGTCGCCCTGTTCGACCTTGATCGCCACGTTGTAGAGAAGCTCTTTTTCGAGCCGTTCTTTCAAGTGGCGCGAGGTAACGAACTTGCCTTCTTTGCCTGCGAAGGGCGAATTATTGATGGAGAAGAGCATCGAGATCGTGGGTTCGTCCACGGCAATGCGCGGCAGGGGTTTCGGGTTTTCCGGGTCAGTGATGGTGTCCCCGATGTTCACGCCTTCAATGCCGGCCAGGGCCACAATGTCGCCGACGGTGGCGCTCGGCGTGTCCACGCGTTTCAGGCCCTCAAATGCGAAGAGCGATGTGATCTTGGTCTTCACGAGAGCGCCGCTCTGGGTGACCACGCCGATGGGCTCGGTCACCTTCGCGGTACCGGCGAATATCTTGCCGATGGCCAGGCGTCCGACATAATCGTTGTAAATGATGTTCATGACCAGGAGCTGGAGCGGCGCGGCCTCGTCGCCTTCAGCTGCGGGGACGGTGTTCACGATCAGGTCGAAGAGCGGCTTGAGGTTCGTGCCTTCATCTTCCATCTTCAGCTTGGCGATGCCGTCCCGTGCGTTGGTGTACACGATGGGGAAATCGAGCTGGGCGTCATTCGCGTCGAGGTCGATGAACAGGTCGTACACTTCATCCACTACTTCGGCGATACGCGCATCGGGCCGGTCGATCTTGTTTATCACAAGGATCGGCGGAAGCCCGAGTTCCAGGGCCTTTTTGAGCACAAAGCGGGTCTGGGGGAGCGGACCCTCGGACGCGTCCACGAGCAGGAGCACGCCGTCCACCATCTTGAGCGTGCGTTCCACTTCTCCGCCGAAGTCCGCGTGGCCGGGCGTATCAACGATATTGATCTTCACCCCGTTATAGTGCACTGACGTGTTCTTGGCCATGATCGTGATGCCGCGCTCGCGTTCGAGGTCGATGTTGTCCATCACGCGTTCCTGAATGCGCTCGTTGTCGCGGAAGGTCCCGCTCTGGCGCAGGAGCACGTCCACGAGCGTGGTCTTGCCGTGGTCAACGTGCGCGATGATGGCGATGTTTCGAAGGTCCGTTCTTTTTAACATGGAGAGTCCTTTTTACCACCATGGCACGAAGGAGTCCTTGGTGCCATGGTGATTTGGTGGTATCGTATATTCTGCAAAGCTGGGCATAGTACCGTGCGCGGGTGCGCTTTGTCAATGGAATAATAGACAAACACACCGTTTATCGTTGACAGGGGCTCCTGAAAAACGCTATAAGGTATGGGCAAGGGCATGAAATGAAAGACCATATCGAAAAATACACGCACAAGCTCCTCCGCGACCGGAGCGCGGTTCCCGAAAGCATCCGCTTCTATGTTCTGGACGATACGGTGATCACCAGCCGGGAAGACGAGTGGCTGCCGGTCTTTACCGAGGTTTTCTCCGGTCTGGACGTTACGGCGCTGCTCTTTGCCCGGACGTCGCTTCCCTTTGCGGACCTGCTCGTCGCGCGCTCTGAACCCGGATCCGACAGGATCACGCCCAAGGACAGCGAGACGAAGACATTCCTGCACGATATTCCATTCATCAGAAAAGAGGAATGGTCACGGTCGCGTCCCGGGGAACGAGCGGGAAAGATCATTCACTGCCTGAAAGAGCGCAAGGCGATGGTGATCGAGGGCCTGGGCGTGGTCGCGTCAGGCGGGGTAACGGTGGAACAGGCGTTCATTGCCTATTCCACGATCTTTCATACCACGTTCATAAAGTACCTGCTGGACCTTTTGACCGGCGGGTTTACCCTGCCCGGGGAGCCTGAGGTGTTCGAGGATTTTAAATCTCAATGGCTGAGGCCGATAGATCCAATCGGCCTGCAGTTCGCCTCCGGGCCATTAGGATACCATGCGGAAAGCGGGGTTCCCCCTCACCCCGGCCCTCTCCCGCAAGGGGACAGGGAGATGATCTATGAGGAGATCTGCCGCGTGGGCCGCTATACCGTCGAGCAAGGCCTCGTCGATTCGTTCTTCGGCAATATCAGCTATTTCGACGGAAAGACGATCTGCATAAGCCAGACAGCCTCTTCATTGGATGAACTGGAAGGCCATATCGATCCCGTGCCGCTGGATTACTCTTCCACCGCCGGACTCTCGGCATCATCCGAGTTGCCGGCGCATAAAGCGATCTATCTTGCGACGAACTATCACGCGGTGTTGCACGGCCATCCCAAGTTCAGCGTGATCCTCTCGATGCACTGCGAGCAGCAGGACTGTGACGTGGAGGACTGCGGAAAGAATTGCAAACAAAAACGCGCGGTCTGCGGCGTTCCCGTCGTGTCCGGGGAGATCGGAGCAGGGGGGCTGGCCAGGACCGTTCCTTCTGCGGTGAAGGACTCCGGGATCTGCATTGTCTATGGTCACGGCATATTCTCCGCGGGCGAGCGGGACTTTCGTGACGCCTTCATGAAGATGGCGGAGGCGGAGAGCAGGTGCCGGGAAGAGTATTTCCGGCTTATGCGGAGCGGCAACGGCGGAATGCGGGATAAGGACGGATGACCGCTGAGACAATGATCTTTCCGGACCCCGCTTATTCCTTAAACGTCCAGTAGGAATTCAGAAAATAATTGATGAGCGTGGCAGGCACAATGCCCGCGGCCTGATGGATCTGCGGTACACCGCCGGGATCGACCCGGCTGAGCACTATAAAGGTGGCATAGCTGACGGCGAGCGAGACAAAGGAAATAATATTAAACTTTAACCCCCGGATATGGAGCTTGTCGTCATTCTCCCGGTGCCGGAAGGTCCAGAAATTATTCAGCAGAAAATTGGTAATAATGGACAGCTCGATGGCCAGGGGAGACGCGATGAATTTGCTCAGACCTATGGTCATCAATATCGTAAAAGAGGCCAGATTGACAACCACGCCGGTCAAGCCGACAACCGAAAACCTCAAAAAGGTCTTGCTCCGTTCGAACCGGATCCACCATGCATTGAGCATGAATTCGACAATATCGGAAAGCCCCAGTTTCGTCTGCCCTCTTTTCCTGTCCACGAACTCGACGGGAATTTCACGGACCTTCGCATGATTCAGTACCGCCTCATGGAGAAGCGATATTTGAAAGGCATATCCCCGGACCCTGAGCGCATCGAGATCGATCTTTTTTATGATCGAAGCCCGTATCGCCCGAAAACCCGCTGTGCAGTCCCGGACCTTGTATATTCCCGCTATGTACCGGGCAAATATGTTTCCCCACCGGGAGTTCATTCTTCTTAAAAAACTCCAGTCTTCGGGAATTTTGCCGCCCGGCACATATCTACTGCCGATCGCAAAATCCGCGCCCCCGGCGACAGCGTCGATCAACCGGGGCACATCCTCCGGTTTGTGGGAAAAGTCCGCATCCATTTCCATGACAACATCGGCAAGCAGCTCATTGATAGCAAAGGTCATGCCCCGCAGATAGGCGGCGCCCAGGCCCTTTTTTTCGCCGGTTATTAAATGAAGGTTCGAGAATGTATTACACTCGGCCCTGACGATCTCCGCTGTGCCGTCCGGTGAATTATCATCGACGACCAGGATATGCATTTCGTGCGGGATCTTCCTGAATTGTTCCTGCAGCGCGTGTATGATAAGACCGATATTGTCTTTTTCATTATACGTCGGCAGAATAACGACGATCTTCATGCATCACCCGTGCGGTTGTGAGTTCATTTCTTACGGCGCATCAGCGAAGAAAATAGGGGGCCGCTCATTTCCGGTACATGCGGGGGCGATCAAATGTCCGGAGTGTCGCTTGCGGCTGTTGGGCCGGCAATCGTTTGTTTGTCGGCCCCCTTCGCGGGTTCCGTGTACAGCCGGAAGAACAGGTACGCCGCAAAACAGGCCGCCATCAGCGGGGATACCCAGGATATTTCCGTGTGCGGCGTAAGTACCTTGCCGATGGGGCGGCTGTTGATCATGACCACCGTCAGGATGGTCAGGAAGATGCCCTGCCCAAACCGCTTCTCCGTCAAAAACGCCAGAGAGAGGAAAACACCGATTGACGGACCAAGCATGGCGTACGTATTATTCTCTGTTCGCGGGCTGAACAGTATCAGGTAGAGAGCGGCCAGGGTATAAACATAGATCGCCGAACGGTTCTCATCGTACCGCCGCCGCACCAGGAAACAGAGCGCCAGGGTCCCGAATGCGGCGAAGATGCGGATCGCCATCTGGACCTGTTCCGTCAGCTCCACCCCTATGAGCTTTATTGCGCTGAACGGCGATGTCCACCCGTGTACCACTACACCGACGTGAGCGGCCGTGGTTGAGTTCTGGAGAAATGCCGCGTACTGTTGCAGGACGTATGCGGGACCCTGTGTCAAAAAAGGTGAAAGCGCAACAGCCGCCATGCCCAGGAGCAGGCGCCAGGTCATGGGACGATCGATAGCCATGATCAGCAGCACCAGCACGATCGCAAGCGGTTTTATCGCCACGCTGAGCGACAGCCACAGTACAGCGCGCCACCAGCGGCAGCGAGCTATATCAGCGACTGCCAGGAGCATAAAGCCGGCCATGATGAGCGTGGCCTGGCCGTTCCTGGCGCAGTCCCACGCCAGGGGGAGCGTGACGAGCGTCATCAGCGGAAAGAGGCTCCTGCCCGAGCGTTCCTGCCCAAGCAAGGCAAAGCCGCGCAGGCCCAGCGCGAACACGCCGAGGTTCACGAGACGCCAGAATACCTCGCCCATTGTCTGAGGAATCATCGCAAAGGGCGCGAAGAGAATGGCCGCCTGCGGGAAATAGACAAAGCCCCCCACGCCTGAGCCGTCGTACAGGCCCTGACCGGCGAACCAGCTCAAGGCGGCGGTCCGGTAAGCGGAAACGACCGACCGGCTGCTTCCGGCCATGATTATCGCGGCGGTCACGAGAAACAGCGCGACCCAGCCGAGCCATGCGGTCCTTTCAGACTGCTTATCACTTATCAGCAACATCCACCTCTACCACTGTTCGTGAGAATACCTGCTGTCTGTTCGTTTGACGCATTGATCTCAGATCTCCTCGGCATGTTTCGCAAGAACAGTCTTCTTTTTCAGCTGAATCTGGCAGACTCTATCAGAATTAAATATCTTTATCAAGCCAATTTTTGCCGTGTGACGCATGGTGAAGGATTTTTTCACGGAGGAAATCAGTCGGGGTGTGTCCAGCGTAGCCTGCTCTTGCGAAAACGCGGCCATAAACGAGTGCAGGGGGGGGTCGTCCATCCTCCCTCGGATTTCAGGCACCCTGCCTATGTTTTTGCCGTCAATTCCAGCCTGTTGCTGTCGAGGAACAGGAGATAGCCTTCAACGTTCTCGAGCTTGAATATTTCTTTTACTGCTTCACAGTAAATATTAAGCTGAGGACGGTAGTGGTCTTTCCAGGCGGTAAGCGCGCCCTCATTCTCTATGAGGATCGCTTTGTAATCGATCACGAACCCTTTTCGGTCCTTTATCACCACACGGTCCATGATGCCGCTGATGAGCGAGCGGCCCCTTTTGTAGAGAAAAGGCAGCTCAGAATAGGCGCCGGGACCCCGCTCAAATATCCAGGCAAACTCTTTTCGCGCCAGGACTGCCTGCAAGACCGAGTTGGCATCATGGATAAATAAGTTTTTCACTTCTTTCTTCGCCGTTTCAATGTCGGGGAATTCCCTGATAATGCGGGAGAGATCGTACTTCACCGTTTTTGTAAAATCTTCGAGACAGCGGTGGAGCACATTTCCCCGAGTGAGCGGGGAGATAGACGAACCCTCTCCCTTGAGAGAAGGCTCCCTGAGTTCGTCTTCTTTTTTCTGTTCAATAAACGCAGTGGCCCTTTTCCATTCAAGCGAGTCCGAACGCGGGATGGGGGAGAGGTTCTTGATAAGGGCCTCTTCATCAATTTTTTCAGCCCTGGATGCAACGGCTTCTGTTTTACAGGCTGAGATCGCTTCGCCTTTGGCCCGCACTGACGCGCTGTCCGGATACGCGTATAGAATGGATCCGGGTTGCGATATGTCTTTCGCATCAAACAAAGGCTTTGGCTTTGCCTCGTGAAGCCAGCTCAGCCAGCTGTTCTGTTTGTAGGGCGTTTTGCCATTCGCGAGCGACCCGATCATGATGAGGTGGTCGCGGGCGCGCGTCATCGCGACATAGAGAAGCCGCTGATGTTCACGTCTGAGTTCCTCCCGTTCCCGTTCCCACATCTCATCGTAGACAGGGTTCGCGGAGTCCTTGATCGCCATGCGAACGCCGCCGCTGTTGTCTTCAATGATCGCACGAGGACCGGTTGAGACGGATTTGGGCTGCTGGTTCATGCCGGGCAGAAAAACAACCGGAAACTCCAGGCCCTTGGCCTTGTGCACGGTCATGATGTTTACCGCGCCTTGAAGTCCCGGAAGGTTCATATCGGCTGTTGCCTCGCGCTGCTCGGCTGCGCGGATGTTCTTCACCCATTCGACGAAATCCTGGAGCGTTGTGTAGCCCCGGCGGTCGAAATCGCGGGCAGTGTCGAGAAGTTTGTCCAGATTGAAGATCGCCTGTTGGTTCCGTCTGCCGAACCGGATGTAAGCGCCGGAGTCCTGAATGAGCCGGTGAATGAGCCCCGCCAGCGGCTCCGTGCTTGCATACCGTTTCCAGTTGTCCAGCAGTTTTGCGGCGTCGGGATGATGACGCCGGAGTGAATCGGCCAGACTTCCCCTGTTCTCCAGGAGATCGAAGATGTCCTTGTCCGTCATGCCGAAGAGGGGCGACTTGAGCGCCGCGATAAACGCGAGTTTATCATCCTCGTTCCAGAGAAAAAAAAGCACATTGAGGATCGCTTGTATCTCATCTTCCTCGTAGAAGCCGATGCCGCCTACCACGCGAAAGGGAATATTCTCCGATTGGAGCGCTGCTTCGTATTCCTTGAGCCTGGTTCTTGATTGGATGAGCACCGCGCAGTCTCCGTAGTCCGCCTGGCGCTCCTTCCATCCGTCGCTATCCTTCTCGTAAATGATGGTCTTGTTCGTTGCGACATTCCTGATTTCCTGAGCAAGTATTTCCGCTTCCGTCGGGCTTGCCGGACCCTCTTCCGTAGAAGAGAGCGGCAGTTCAATGAGCCTCACGCTCCCTGTGTGCTGTTTGCGGTCCGCTTCAGAAGGCGTATACTGTGCTCCCCAAAGCGTAGCGAAGACAAGGTTTACGATCTCGATGATCTTCGGCGTTGAGCGAAAGTTCCTGTCAAGTGTCAGGATCTCACGCGATCCGGAAAGAATGTTCTTTTCCATCTTTTCCTGAACGTTCTCGATAAGCCGGTAGTTCGCCTCGCGGAAGCGGTAGATGGACTGCTTCTCGTCTCCAACGACGAACAGGGTGGGGCGCATGGGCTTGTCAGCGCCCTGGCCCGCGAATATCTCTTCGGTCAGCTTGTTCAGGATGGCCCACTGGATGTCGCTCGTGTCCTGGAACTCGTCCACCAGGAAGTGAAGTATCTTTCGGTCGAGCCAGTAGAGGATGTCGAGCGATTCAGGTTTCTGGAGCAGGCGATAAGCGTATATTTCGAGGTCGTCAAAGTCGAGGAGGCCCTCCCTGAGCTTCGATTCCTGATACCGCGCCTCAGAGCGCTCATACAGCTGGAGCAGACCGATCGCTTCGTATCCCGCCTGCGCGTGACGAAAGCCCGTCATGAAACGCGAGAGCGTGTTCTGCACTTGTGAGTAAAGAGTTTCGTAAGCGGCATAGGGAAATGTTTTGTTCGGGCGGTATCTGGTTTTCCCGATGAGAGGTTTTTTTCGCGCCTCTTCCCTTTGCGTGAAATAAACCGTCATGAGGGATCCCGCCTCGCGATAGGCTGTTTGCGCGTCTTTTGCCGTCGCGAGCGACGTATGCTTTGACCCCATGCAGTTCTCATACTGATCGTCCTGTGTCCTGAGGAGAAGTTCCATCTGCATGAACACGGCTTTCCATTCGGGGCTTCCGACAAACGCTTTCAGTTCCGCTTCGGCGGCATCTATTCCCATGCCGGTGCTGACGGACCGGAGCAGTCCCGGGGGCCCGCCCGCGTCTATCTCCATGCGCTTGAGCCTGCTCCTGACCGAGAGGAGGAACCCGATCATCGCAACGAGCTCATCGGCCGTGAAGTCCCTGAGCGGCGCCATGATCCCGGGCTCGCGGTCAGATTCCTCGAGGGTGTCTTCAATGGCCTTCTGAATTTTATACACCTGGTCCCGTGCGTCGAGCACGCCGAAATCCGGCGGAAGTCCCGCCTCGAGCGGGTATCGCTTCAGGAGGTTCATGCAGAAGGAGTGGATGGTCGAGATGCGGAGGTCCTGCCTGCCGCGGACGATCTTCTTGAGCATGGCCTCGGAGAGGTCGCTCATCACGCGTTCTTTTATCTCCGCAGCGGCTTTTTCCGTGAAGGTGATGGCCACAGCCTGGTCGATGTTGAGGCCGCGATTGTCAAGTACGTCAAGGAGAGCGAGGTAGCGGTCCTTGAGCGCACGAGTCTTGCCCGATCCGGCCGAGGCTGAAAGGTGCACGGATTTGCCGGTATCGGCGGCCCTGGCGTGTGTTTGGTTGTTAGGATTGCTGGTCATAAATATTTTTTACAACCCGTAAGGGCACGGTGCTCCGTGCCCCTACGTTGTTGATTCTTTTTCGCACATCATCTCATTTGGACAATAGCGGCATTTGTTATCGTCCTGCGGCGAGGCGGGAAAAACTCCTGCCAGGATGCCCTCGACCGCCTTGCGGGCCTTGTCCATGCTCTGTTCCAATATGGTCTCGAAATCCTCCGCGCTCTTGGGGCTGGTCTGTGGTTTCGACACGGGGTGATCGTCACGCGCTTCATTATTATAGAGTACAACGTCTCTGGCCGAGCCTTTGTATTTTCCTTTCAGGTCATAATAGGCGAGGCCGATGGGTTTCCGTAGGGGCAAGGCATGCCTTGCCCCTACATTTAATGATTGTTGCGCCATGACCGCGTACACTGGAAGCTGGAAGATCTTTTGTTCGACACCTTTTTTTGATTCGGGATAGTCTCCCGTTTTATAATCCACGATGATGAAATTACCGCTCTCGTCCACGTCGATGCGGTCGATCTTGGCCGAGATGTCGACTTCCTCGCCGCTCGAAAGAACAAGCCGATAGCGCTCGATCTTCTGTTCCAGATGTTCCGGCCGCATGCCCTGTTTCCAGAACTCCTCCTCGGCATCGAGGAACCGCTCCGCCATTACGCTCACAAACCGCTCCTTCTCCCGGCGGTTCCGGAAGGTATCGGCCTCTCTGTCGAAGGCGGCGTCCGCGAGCTTCTTCAATACGGTCCTCGCTTCATCCCTGTTCTCCCGGGTGATCGGACGCTTCCCGAAGGCCCCGTCATAAAACTTCTTCAGGATGCCATGCACCTTGCTGCCGCGGTCGAGAGGAGAGATGTCCTCGGATACCTCTTCAAGGGGCTGTATCTTAAGGACATGCCTGATGTAATAATCGTACGGACAGGAGAGGTAATCATCGAGTTCGGTGACCGAGAATTCCCGCCTGGCTGACGGGATGACAGCAGGAATTGATCCTGCTGGTTTGTATTCGGTCGCCGATTTGATCGCGGGCATGCCTTCGATATCAAAACAGAAGACCGTATCGAGTCCCTTGACGGCCCCGGCGATGCTGATGGCCTTCGCCAGCTCAGGAATGCTGTTGCTCTCGCTGATCTTGAGGCTGAACTGGATGCCCGATGTTTTCTCGATCCCTCTGTTGATCAGGCCGGCTTTTTTCAGAGGTGTGAGCTCCTCCAGAAAAGGCGACGGTACGACCGGCTTGTCGCCTTCGTTCTCCGGATACGTGAGCGTGACCTTCGGTGCTGAAAGGATAAGGCGGTAGAAGTGGTAAGCGGCGTTCAGCCGCGCGCGTTCGATGGTGCGGACGCCCATGGCCTCGAGCGTTTGTTCGGGCAGGAAGATGTTTTGCGGCAGACGCCGGGGAAACTTCCCGTCAACGAGGCCGCCAAAATATATCTCTTCCCACGGATGTTCCAGGCTTTCTTCAAGGCCGAGGAGCTGAACTCCTCCCTCGTCTTCAGGCGGCACCTGGAACCGGGTCTGCATAAAGGTTTTCTTCAGAAGAAACAGCCATTCGCTGAAGGTGTAGCGGTATTCCGGGAACTGTTTGCCTGCTATTGCGAGTGAGGAAAGGGTCTCGTTCAATTTTTTGTACGCCTGGAGGTTGATGTTCAGCGGGCCCTTGATGGTCGAAACACGGGCGCCAGGACCGGCCCAGGCGATGAGGTTTGCGAGACGCTCCATCCATGAGGAAAGGGGCGCTGCGTCCCTGCCGGAGAACGGCTCCAGGGCGGAAAACAGGTCCGTGAGCGGCTCCGACAGGATGTCCGTTTCGCTTTTATCGGCAGTGTGATACTTCAACGCGGAAAGCAGTTTCTGCCTGCCGCCGATTATCCGCTGGTCCCGCATAAGCCGGTCGAGCGCCGGGGTAATGGACGGCCTCCCGGCGAATTTCAAAAAAGGGGAGCTGAAAATTCTCAGCAGCGACGGCCCGGAGAAATCCTCCCGGCATGCGCGGAGGAGCGAGATCACCGCGGTGATAACGGGCGACGTGCTGAGCTGTCTGTCGAGGGCCCTGTTGTATGGAATGCCGTGGTCCGCGAATATCTCCTCCACAAGGGGACCGTACTCATCGAGTGCCGGAAAGGTCACGAGTATGGAGTCCGCGGCCGCTCCGCCTCGCAGCGATCTTTTCACGTTCCTTGCAATGAGCGACACCTCCTCGCGCATCGTGACGGCGGAGAGCAGGCGCAGTTCTTTATGAAACGAAGAGGGCGTCGGGGCTTTTCGTGCCGTGTCGTCAAAGGACCTGTCCGAGAACAAGGCCTGAGCAAGAAACAATTCATCAGCATCCGCATGAGCACCTTCTTCCCCCGGAATAAGCCCTATGAGGCCGAGAGAGTCCTGAACGACCCTCAGGGGGTGGAATTCATTTGCACGTTTCAAGATTTCCGCTGAAGGCGCGTCAATGCGCCAGGCGCAATCACTGTCGGCCGCTAATTTTCGAAGAATATCCCCTTCGATCGCGCTTATTTCTCGAATGCCTTCGATGATGATCATGTGATAATTCGCGAGCCAGGACGGGTCGAAGCGGTCCCTGAGAAAGGCGCGCATACCCGCGGGATCGGTAAGATTTGCCTCCCTCAATACGTTTTCGTATCGTCCAAGGACATCCATGAGCAATTTCACCTGCTGTTTGTCGGAAAAATCCGAGCCTTGTATCTTCAATGCGAGGTCATCATGTCCGACGCCTGCGCCGGAGAGCTGCTTGATCGTTTCCGCGAGTTCAGATGAGAGCGACGGGGCGAGCAGATCGGGGCTGAGAGAGAATGAAAAAGAAGTGCTCAAGCGGTCTTTCACGATGCCTTCGAGCAATACAAGCCTGCTGTCCTTGCTTATGGGAAGGGGGCCGTTCACGTGTGCATAGAGACTCATGAAAAAATCATCGAACGTTTGTACCACAGGCTGGACCAGCGACGCCGCGCCGTAGAGCCGCTGTATTGTGTTCACGAACAGCTTTCCGTATGTCCTCTTCATACGGGAAGACGGCACGAGTATGAGGATATCGTCATACTTATATGGGGGGGCCGGCCGCGACCGGAGAAGCTCTTCTATGAACCGAGTTCTCTGTTCCCAGCCTGCAAGGCCAAAGGGGATGATGACGGATTCCATGCAGGGGATTATGCCACAACTAAAAAATATTGACAATACCGTATACGGGGTCTATAATAACAAACACTTGTTATATGCAGTATTTTGTTTCTGATAAATGCACCGGATGCGGGACGTGTCTTGATGTTTGTCCGACGGAGGCGATACACATGATGAAGAGCGGCTGCGCCGTCATCACCATAGAGTGTATCGACTGCGGGGCGTGCCCGCGTGTCTGCCCCGAAGGGGCGATAAAAAAACGGGCGGTCGCAGTTACCGTGCCGGACACGAGATAACGTCGATTTAATTATAAAAGGGCGCAGGGCGTTCTCATACATCCTGAATTCCGAGGTCTAAATCCTGAACAAATTCGAATACCGCAGGGAAAAGATCGAATGGTCTTGGAGGGACGAATTGTTCAGTATTTAGGGCTCTGGATTCTGAATGCCTCCCTGCAGCTGTTGTTCATTTTCACAATACGAATTTTCAGGAGGGTGAAATGGCTGACGCGGTAACGAGCGCAACATGGGAGCAGGAAGTGCTGAAGGCCCCGGGGCTTGTCCTGGTGGATTTTTGGGCCGTATGGTGCGGGCCGTGCAGGATGGTGGCGCCGATCGTTGATGAGATATCGAAAGAATACGAAGGCAAGCTCAAAGTCTTGAAGCTGAATACGGACGAGAACCCCGACGTGGCGGGTAAATACCGGATCATGGGGATACCGACCCTGATGTTCTTCAAGAACGGCCAGACCGTTGACCAGGTCGTGGGCGCTGTGCCCAAGTCTCAGCTCAAGAGCAAGGTTGATTCACTCTTAAGCAAGTAAGATGTATCTCCATCATCACGGCAGTGTGCAGGTTCAGTTCGTGCGAGGAGAGGCGATGTTCAGAAAAGTATTGGCAGTATCGTTTACGGCTTTCGTGCTCTTTTTTGGCTGTACGAACAAGGGAGAACAGGCTTCTGCCGAACCAACGGCGCCTGAATTTACGCTTCAGGACATGAACGGCAATACGGTAAGCCTCTCGGATTTTACGGGCAAGGTGGTGATCATCGACTTCTGGGCCACCTGGTGTTCGCCCTGCCGCGCGGCGATTCCCGGGCTCGAGCGCCTGTACAAAGCGTACAACGCGAAGGGTCTCGTGGTGCTCGGCATCTCGGTGGACCAGGGCGGCTGGGACCTGGTGAAGGAATTCGGGGCCGGATTGGGGATCACCTACCCTATTCTCAAAGGCAACGATGATGTTTTCGTCAAGTACATGGTGCGCTCGATCCCCATGCTTGTCATCACGGACAGGAAGGGGAAGATGCGCAAACAGTACATCGGCGTTATGAGCGAAGAAGACCTCGAAAACGAGGTGAAGGCGCTTCTGTAGGCGGAGACCGCCTTAACCAAATCATTCTCCGGTTGAAATAAAAAAGCCCCTTCTGCAAGGGGCTTTTTCTTGTCTGAAGACTATCTTATTCCCATCCTTCCTGTACGATCCTCTGCGACTTTTTATACGGATATTTTTCGATACGTTTCTTGATCGAATTTTCGGCGATCTCAATTTTGATAAACTCGTAAGAAGTCATTTTTTAACCGCAGAGACGCGGAGGCACGGAGAAAAACCTCTTAATTGCAATACGTTCTTCTCAGCGTCTCAGCGGTGGATTTTTAGTTTTTACGACCTCATCAATTTTAATACCTTCGGCAAAGAGGGATGAGGGTAAAAAACACCTCTCGGTAAAACAAAAGGACGAGGAAAGTATGTGATAGTCATTCTATGCTGTATAAAAAAGTAAACAAGGATCGCCGAGAGGTGTGGAATTTAGTAACAAATTGTGATAATATACGCCTCACCCGTCCGCTCCGGACTGATGTTCTGATGCTGTTGAGCGTTGCCGGGACTCCGGCCGTGAGAGCGAGGGCTGTAAAATCATGCGGAGAGATATCTGGATATTCCTGTTCGTGCTCGGACTGATGCTTTTCAGCTGGCCCCTCATGAGCATATTTCAGGGAAGCTTCATACCCTATCTGTTCATCATCTGGCTGGTATTCATCGCGCTTATCTGCATCACAGCGATTTTCTCTGAAAGAGACGAGGACGAAAAGTAAGTGTTTCCGACCTGGATACTGCTGCTTATCATATTCTCCTATCTTCTTCTTCTTTTTTCCGTGGCCTATCTTGCTGAAAGGAAGGAGAGGCAGGGGAAGAGCCTGGTAGCGAATCCCTACGTCTATTCGCTCTCGCTCGCTGTGTACTGCACCTCGTGGACGTTCTACGGCAGCGTGGGAAAGGCGGCGAACGCGGGCCTGAGCTTCCTCACGACCTATATCGGCCCGACGCTCATGGCCGCCCTCTGGTGGATCGTCCTCAGGAAGATCGTCTACCTCTCGAAAGAACACAGGATCACGACGATATCCGACTTTATCGCTTCGCGGTACGGCAAGTCCCTCTCGCTCTCGGCCCTCGTCACCGTCGTTGCGGTCATCGGCATCACCCCGTACCTCGGGCTCCAGCTCAAGGCCGTCATGACGACCTTCTCCCTTCTTTCCGGAAGACCCGAGGGCAGTCACTTCGCGGGCTGGTTCATTTCTCTGATGCTCGGCGTGTTCGCGGTCATCTTCGGCGCGAGGAGGCTTGACGCCTCGGAGCGGCACGGCGGCCTCGTGTTTGCCGTTGCCTTTGAATCGGCGATCAAGCTCCTTGCCTTTCTCTTTGTCGGGCTCTTTGTAACCTACGGGATATTCGGCGGCTTAGGTGATATCCTCGGAAAGCTCCAGGTGTCCCGCTTTGCCCCGCTCATGAGGCTCGGAGAGGGGTCCCCGGTGAGCTTTCTCGAGTGGACGTCGCTCACCTTTCTTTCGATGATGGCCATCATGTTCCTGCCCCGGCAGTTTCACG
>DATDRO010000082.1:0-4842 GCA_035291685.1 Nitrospirota bacterium
CTTTTCGAGGGGATAAACCTTGATGTCCGCTCCTCTGAACATGTCCGCAAGCGGAGCACCGGGACGGCACACGATGCCTATCTTCACTCCCTTGCGGGCGAGTGCCGGCAGGAGTTCCTCGAGAAACTCCTCGCCTCCGGCCCTCTTCTTTGCATTGTTGACAAAAAGAACATTCATTTCTCGGGTCCTTATTCGGTATATCAGTACGTTTTGTGGATCCGGTACATAAAAGACAACGGATTCGTGGTCAATTTAACAGGGACCCTTTTCAAACCGAACGGGTCAAAGGGTTTCTCCACGCACCCTCTCAGCGTTGAAATGGCACCGGTGTAGCCTGCTTTTCTGACCTCTTCACGCACGCCCGCATTATACTTGCCATACGGGTAACAGAAAAATTCGACCGGACGGCTCAATCGCTTTTCTATTTCCCTTTTTGAATCGATCGCCTCTGCTGCGATCTCCAGCGGGGAAAGATCGAGCAGGCAAGGATGGGTCTGCGTGTGTGAACCGATCTCCACGCCCTTGTTGCTGATCTCAATAACGGTTTCCCAGTCCATCAATGGTTTGTCGGCATTTTCACTGGAAAAGTCCCAGGCGTTCTTTCCCCCGATGAGCCCAGGAATGATGAACACTGTGGACGGATAGCCGTGGCGTTTTAATACCGGGTACGCGTTCTCATAAAAATCCTGATAACCGTCATCAAACGTGATAGCGATCCTCTTTGCTTTCTCTTCATCGTTCTGAGCGGACGCGATCAGGTCCTTCAGGCTCATCACGTTAAAACCCGCCCATTGCAGGTACCACATCTGAAAGTTAAACATCTTCGGCGTAACATATAAATTGGGCGTTTTCACTCCTTCCGGAGGTTCGCCGATACTGTGGTACATAAGAATAAGAGCCTGTGTCATATGAATTCTGGAGTGAGCGCATTCCCCGTAGCTTGCCGCGGGGTTAGCGAGCGAATACGATTATGTTCTTACCCTGTGAATCGAGATTCCCTGTCCCGCCAGAGCGGGACTGCAGGGAGCTTCAATCCGCTCCGCCTGAATATCCGTAATGTCCAAAACTTTCACCGCAGGGCGAAGAAAACCTGAAATATTGAGAGGATGGGAAAATACAAGCCTTTAATATGAACTTCCCAACTTCTTATCTTCGCTCTCTACACTCCGCGCCGTCTTATTCTAATGTCGTCTCTTGATTGACTCAAAAAACCGGTAATAATCCCCCACCATGCGCTCGCGGCTGAACTTCTCCTTCACCCAGCGGGGTCCCGCTTCCGCCATCGTTGCCGAAAGGGCCTTGTCCTTCATGATCCGGACGATCTCCGCGGCCATCTCTTTCGCGCCGCCGTCAACCAGCACTCCCGCCGGACAGTCCTCCAGAGAATCCCGGATACCACCGGCATTGAACGCCACGACCGGTTTTCCCATGGCGAGCGCCTCAAGCACCCAGATGCCGAACCCTTCATTCCGGTAAGTACCGACAACGATGTCGACGTCTGCGTAAAAAGAAATCATCTCTTCCCGGGAAAGACGACCGATCCACAACAGGGCGTGAGTGAGTCCTAACTCGGCAGCACGGTCTTTAAACGCTTCAATCTGTGTGATGCCGATATAAGAGCCAACCAGCGCGTACCGCGCGTCGGAGATATTCTTCCGGATCTCGGCAAGAGCACCCAGAAACTCTATCTGGTTTTTCCATAGATCACCCACCGTCCCGATGATGATGGTATCCCGCGAGACACCAAACCGCTTCCGCAGCCGGCCGGATTTTGCAGTCTCGGGACTGAAGATGCTGAGATCGATCCCATGATAAAGAATGCTGACCCTTTTCTTCACCGACGGGGCGGAGGATGTTATCTTCTCCGCGATATACCGCGAAATAGTGATGATCCCGTCCATACGGCTGAGGAGAAATCGGAATCTGATAAACTTAGCTATCTGGACCGTATAGATAAGTACGGCTTTATTAAAAGACAGCAGCGAAGCCACCCATGACTGGACAATATCATGTCCGCGCTGGATATTTACGATCTCGTACCCGCCGCGCCGGATGATCTTCGCAATACGAAATACGGAAGTAAAAAAACCCAAGCCCGACCGTTCGATCGGGTAGACGTTGACGCCGGACCCCTGAAATATTTGTTCAAGAGGAGTGCCCGGGCGGCAGACGAGGCCCACCGTTACGTCTTTCTGAACGAGACCCGGAAGCAGGTCATTCAGAAATTCCTCCCCGCCGCCCCTGCCGCGGAAGTTATTTACAAAAAGAATTTTCATGCTCCAGCCATGGTCCCTTAAAAAGTATTGTCAAAATCGACCCCGAAACTCGAAGACACGACTTCTGACCCTTCCCGTCGTCACCGCTCTCGCGAGAACCGCCCGAGTTTATGCTGGATCTCATACAATTTAACATACTTCATGAACACGGCATGGGCTTCCATGACCGATATCGTAAAGCCCGCGATGCCGTCGGCAATGCCCAACCGGACAAAATAGCGATACAGAAAAGCGTAGACAGGCCGCAGCGTAAAATCGACGATACGCGCTTTTCGTCCGTTCTTAAAGTGGTCCGCTGCCGTGAGCGATGAGTATGCATTTTTTGTCGCGGCAAAATGCGCGATATCCCGGTAGATGAAATGCAGGATATCGTTCCGTAATTTGTTCTTTGGACCTTTTACCTTTACCTCGTCATGAGGCGCATATCCTCCCCACCTGCACCGGTCCTTGCGGAACAAACGGATCTTGTAATCCGGATACCAGGCGGAGTGATCGATCCATCTCTGCATGAAAAAATGCCTCCGCGGCATCTCATAGGCATCATAAGGGCTGACGTCAAGGTCCAGTGCGGCGATCTCATCCCGGAGCGCGGGAGAGATGCGTTCATCGGCATCCATATGCAACACCCAGAGATTCGATGCCAGGTCTGTTGCAAACTGACTCTGCCCGATATGGCCAAGCCATTCCTGGACGATCACCCGATCGGTGAATTCCCGTGCGATGGAAACAGTGTTGTCCGTGCTCCCGGAGTCGACGACCACAAGCTCATCCGCCCAGGACAGACTTTCGAGGCAGTCGCGGATGTTTTTCTCCTCGTTGAACGTTCGAACGGTCACCGATATGCGGTTTCTTTTCTCATCCATGACGCGCATTTCCTCCGGGCCTGCCGAACTCGGCTGTATGTTCTTATCGCGCCGTTGATGGCCGAGATCCGCCGATCTTTTCCTCAATAGCGTCCACAACCTCGCGAACGGAGATCATTGCAAAACAGGGAGCGGTATGTCTGGCGCTGTCCGTGCATTTTTTTATACTGTCGAACGTACACATTGTGCAGCCAGTCTCCTTCACTATCATTTTTACCGAAGGTGAAAGGGGATGCCAGAAGCGGGTAAGATAGAACCCGAGAATGAGCGCGTTCGTCCGGACAGCACCGGCTATGTGCCCACAGCCGCTGTCATTGCCCAGAAAAAAAGCGCCGCGCTTTATGACAGCGGCCGTTTCAAGTATGTCCAATTTTCCCGTGTAATCGATGATATGAGGATGACCGGGAGGCGGCATTTTTTCGATCAGGGCGCGGTCTTGAGCCGAACCGAGAATGATCACCGTATATCCCTTTTCAGCGAAATGCGAGGCAACAGCCCAAAACCTGTCGAGCGGCCACGTCTTTTGCGCATCTGACGCAAAGGGCGACATGGTTATCACTCGATCTTGCGGAGAGATCCCGGCTGAAGAAAAGAGGTCCTCCGCGGCACGGTCTTCATTTTTCGACAAGAACAACTCGATAGCGGGATCGTATATCCGCATGCCGTCGATCGCAAGAAGGTCCAGAAATCTTTCCACAATGTTTTTCTGAAGGGAAGATTTTCCTGTCTTGGTCAGCAAGAGTCCGCGGCGACGGTTTATGAACCCGTGGTGAGCGGTATAACCGATCCGCTCTTTTGCTCCGATCAAATAAGTAAAAAGCGCGAAACGGATTTTCGTGCCGAGGATATAAGCCGCGTCGTACTTAAAACGCCTGAACGTTCGAACATATTCTATCTTCTCACGCAGCCGGTATTTACCGCCGATCTTGAAAAAATCGAGGTAATCCATATCGATAATATGGATATTTCTGATATATGGATTATACTGGTATAGATCCCGTCCCGTTTTCGTGAAAACGGCAAGATCAATCGCGGCTCCCGGCCTGTTCCGGGCCAAATTCCGAATGAGGGAACTGCATGTTAACTGGTCCCCGATGCCCTTCTGAAAAGCCAGAATGAGATAGGAACCTGCTTCATGAATATCGTTCAATTTTATTTTCCTTCGGGCGTTCCAATCCTGATATTTTTACACTTTCGCGAAAAACTTCCATGACCGAGATGCTCTCCATGCACGCAGGCCTCATTCGCGCCGAAGGCTCGCACTCCTTGAAAAACTTTTGCCTGCAAGGGGAACATTCCAATTTTTTATAAATGACCTTTGCACGATCGCTCCACGGGCCGAATTTGACCGGAGACTGAGGCCCGAACAGCGCCACAAGAGGCGTGCCTGCCGCGGCCGCAAGATGCATGATGCCGCTGTCATTGCCGACAAAGAGCACGCATTGTTTCAACAAGGCTATGGTCTCGCGCAGAGTGCACTTGCCGACAAGATCCACCGTCCCTGCCCCGAACAAATGCCTCATCGGTCCGAATGGTCCGACATCACCGGGCCCTCCGAGCACGACCGGACGGAACCCCGCTTCATTGCGCAATCGGTCGGCCAGCGCGGCAAAATTTTCCATCGGCCAGCCGCGCTGTGGGACGGCGGAAAAAGGATGAATTGCAGCAACCCGTTCAGAAGCGTCGATGCCGGACTCCCGGAG
>DATDRO010000083.1:0-10145 GCA_035291685.1 Nitrospirota bacterium
CACGACCTTGCGCAAAGTCAAGCATGGGCTTCCAACATACCCACGGCATGGTTTTTGACTGAACAAGACCCGTCACTTTATCCTTCGCTTCGTCAACCCGCCGCGCATTCCTACTTGATCAGTGCCATAAATTCTTTTGCGTTCCGGATCTTGTCAAAATCCCTGTCGCTTCGCGCCTGGTCCTTGAATTCAGGATGCGTTTCGACGGCTTTTTTTAACGACGCTATCGCTTCGCGCGTTTTTCCCTGTTCAGCGTATACGCACGCAATGTTGTAATAGGGGCTCGGCTCTTCCGGGGCGTATTCCAATTGTCTCTTGAGATATTTTATCGCCTCATCATAGTCTTTTGTCTGCTTGTAGCTGATCCCGAGAAAGAAGTTCAACATCGGGTCTTTATAAAAGGTACTTTTTGCCTTTAAGAGCCAGGGGATGGCATCGGCATACCTGGCATCCATGAAACGGCTTTTGCCTATCTCAAAATACAGGCCGGTATACCGCGCATCGATAAGCACGACCGGATGTCCTGTCTTTTGTGATTCTTTGTTCTCCATTTCAGCATGGTACTTTTGAAATTTTTCGATATACGGTTTTGCCTTGTCCTGTTTTCCTTCATACAGATGGATGGCTGCAAGGAAATAATAGGTGTCCAATGATCTTGGCGAGTGTTTAATTTCTTTTGAACATTCCTGTTCTATGGTTTTAAAATCCTTTTTTTCATACAAGGTCAACATCTTACCGTAGAAATCAGCAGAGAAGGCACCCTGGATGGAGGAAAGGAACAGGACAAGAAAGAATAAAGTCTTTTTCATCATGGTATCTCCCCGGATATCTACTTTGTTTTAACTTTCTTCTTACCGCCTTTTCCCTGGAATGCTATTTCATACACACGATACTTGCCGTTGTAGGGAAAGAACACGATCTCCTTCAATATTTTCCCTTTGTTAAATTTATAGACCTGCCCGACTCCCACGTTCTCCGCGGCCCGCATCTGCATTTCGGGCTCTGTTTTCCCGAGCTCTTCCCGAACGCTGTTGCGCTCGCCGATGAGCGCATTCACGAAATCGGCGTCCGGTTTTGCCCGGAAATCTTCATACCGCCTCTTGATGGAGAGAACGTCTCCGCCCCTGAATATCTCCACATCGGGCCGCACCAGTTCGAGGACCGCTTTTATGTCCTTTGCAAGGACCGCCTTCTTGAATGCCGTCCATTGATCGAAGTCATCGTCCGCATCGTTCATGAATTCGTTGGTAACATGTATCTTGATGGAGTAGAGGCGGCCGTCAGCGTCGATCTCGGTCGAATAGTTGGTCTTGTCGTAATAATTAACAGTGACCGGCGGCTTCTCGAGTTTCTTTGTCCTGCTCGGCTTGCCCAATGCTTCCTGGACCTTTCTGGCCGGGTCTCCCAACACCAGTCCTTTGAACGGCAGCATCCTTGTGGGATAGCGGGTGATCTGGATCGAGAAGATGTTATCCGGATATTTTTCCCAGTGCTCGATCACCATGTAGGAACTGTCTGTGACCTGATAGGCTTCAATGGAATATTCGTCGTTCTTTTGCGTTTGGAAAGGCTTGCCGAAATAGGTTTGCGCGGTGTCCTTGTACTGCCATAAGCGAAAACCATTGAGGTCCGTAGCAAATTCCTGTGCGACCGCTGTGCAGGGGAGAAGGAGAATGAGCAGCAGCAAGAGCTTGTGCGCGTGACGGTTATTTGACATAGTCAGCTCCCTTCAGATGAGGTGCATCTCGCTCCGGCATCTTTGCCCTAACCCGGACAAGCCGGAACCCAATATGCCACGAAGACGCGAAGGCACGAAGAAATTCATAAAGAGGTTTGGAGCTTGGTAATTCCTTAATTCTTCGTGTCTTCTTTGTGCTTTAGCAGGTCGCCGAAAAACCCCAGAAAACATAGTAACTGTCATTCTGAGCGCAGCGAAGAATCTCGCCTTTCCAAGTACTTGAGATCCTTCACTTCGTTCAGGATGACACCTGAAAATACTTTTTCGACAACCTGCTGGACACTACTGACCTTTTTCTACTGATATGGATTTGTTGACCAAATACTTGTTGTCAGCATCTATGTTCTTAAATGTAACGGTCCATTTCTGTTTATTAGAAGTTTTAACTGCAAGATGATACCTGCCGTCCTTTTTGGAAAATTTTACCTCTCGTAAATTCGGCGTGTCGTACATCATGCATTCCTGGTCCGGATATTCGTTGTAGCGCTCTCCCAATAACGCAAGCGCGAATTTCTTGTATTGCGTTTTGTCTATCAAGTACCGCTGCTTGGTCCGCTGGCCAAAATGGCCGTGAAAAAATTTACCGTACGGAACGATCGTTCCCCCTTCTTTCTCGAAAGTTTCTATTGCCGTTTTTGTGGTTTTGTCGCCGATGGACGGTGGTTTGCCTCCCTCCATAAAAAAATCAAGGGCATAGCCTATAGTATGCAGATCCGGCACCCCGGACGGTTCATCCTGGATGCCCAAACAGAGCGCTTCGTAAATTCTTTTTAATGAACCGTCTTTCGGGTTGACCTTGAACAGAATAATATTGGGAAATTCCCGGTAAGGAGGGACCAGTGATACGGCAATTACATTATCAATTACTTCCGATATCGAAAGAATTTTATAAGAGTAATCTCCTTCTATGAGAAGGCTGTCGATCTCTGCTTGAATTGATTTTTGGTGACCCGGCTCGGCATAGGATGACAGTGCGAATGTCAATATCAGTATGCCGGCCAGGACACTTATACCTTTCATGTTTTGCTCCTCATATCGTTAAAACCAATAATACCACAAATTCTATCCCCCGATGATGCTCCGGTAGAGGGTCTTCGTTCTTGCGTCCGGCTCAACATCCAGTTCCCTGCTGAGCGCGCGCTGGCATCGCTCATACGTCCGGATGGCCTCGCTGCGCTGTCCGGCGGCGAGATGCCACGACATGAGCCAGCAACAGGCTTTCTCGTTGCACAGGTCCGCATGGAACAGTTTTTCATACAGGAGCGCGGCCCTGTTTTTATCGCCGAGCGAATCGCTGATCTCGCCCGCGTCCTCCAAAGCCTTGAAGCAGGCAAGCCGGATGCGGTCTCGCGCTTTTGCGGCCCATTCTTCATAAAGGTCCTGGGGCAGAAAATCCCCCTGGTACAGCGCGAAAGCCTTTTCATATTCTTCCACGGCCTTTTTTCTTTCATTCCCGTGTTTCATCCTGACGGCGGCTTCAAGGTGGGAGAGAAACTGACTGATATCCGTCCAAACAATTTCGTGGTTGAGGCCAAGAAGATTTCCTTCCTGAAGGATGCAGGGCTCCCTTTTGTCCGGCGCGGTATCAGGTTCGAGCAGTTTTCTCACCCGGTGGAGCATGCTGTTGAGCGTCAGGCGGCTCGATTCCGACGACGGCCCCGGCCAGAGCGCCTCGATGATAATATCGCGCGGGACCTTCTGCCCGTCCTGCGCAACGAGCAGTTTAATGAGCGCCTTTGAACGCCTGCTCTTCCACTCCGAATCCTTGATCAGCGTATTGCCGCGCCGGACGCTGAAACCGCCGAGGCAGGTGATCTTTATCCGGGACGCGTCGTTCCTGGGAGAATATTTTTTGAGCAGCAGTTCGCAGTATTCCGTGCAGATGCCGGCGGCAAGCGCTGTCCTGGCAAGCTCTCTCACGCCCGCTGCATTGAGCAGGTAATAGTATGTGAACCCCCGCTCCTGTCCGATGCGGAAGCCGGCCTGCAGGTACTGGTTTGCGATGCGCGTGTTCTTTCGCTTCAGATTCAACCGAGAGAGCAGGAGGAGCACGTTCGACTGCTGCTGGGCGGCGCCGATCTGCTGAAATATTTGGAGCGCGCCGGCGAGCTCGCGCCCGGCCTGCGCAAGCTTGCCGAGCTTCAGGTGGATCGCTCCGATGGCGGAGAGGGAGACCGCGGAAAAGAGCTTGCTCCCCATCCGCGTCCTGACCGCGAGTGCATACTCAGCCTCCCTGAGCGCATCATTGAGCTTGTTCTGGTGGAGATAGTTCACGGCGAGCAGGTGGGCGGAAGAGGTGTTGAAGAATGCGTTCTCGAGCTCCTCGCCCTTCCTCTTGCATTCACGCAGAAGCTGTTCGGCATTCTCGTAATCGCCCGTCGCGATCTTGAGCCAGCCGCCGATATCGAGCGAAAGAAAATCGAAGGCTTCGAGATCATACTCGTGCGCGAGGCCGTGGCATTTGTCGATACACTCCTGTGCCTCGGCGAAGCTTCCTTCGAACAGGGCTGTCATGGCTTGCGCCATGGAGAGAGCCGCTTCTCCGCCGGTCTCGTCGGGAATGGACTCGAGCGCCTCGAACCCCTTGCGCACGGCCTCCCGGGCAAGGCGGAAGTCTCCGAGATAGAGAGAGCAGGGCGCGAGATAGATCGCGCTGTGGATCTGGTAGAAGTGGTCCCCGGTCCTTCGAAAAAGTTCCAGGGCCTGCTGCAGCGCCTCAACGCCCCGGCTCAGCCTGCCCACGAAGAAATAGGCCGTGCCGATGGCGAGAAGGAGCCGGGCCCTGGCATCGGCGGACCCTTTGCTCCCGTGCTTGAGAAGCGTGTTTGCCATGGCCGCCGCACGTTCCATGCGTCTAAAATTCCCGCCCGCATAGAAGCACGCCTCGATTATTCCCCCGAGCGAGAGCATCTGGCCCGGTATCGTCCGCTTCGGGCTTTTGTCCGCACGGAAGCCCGCAAGAGCGCGGTCGAAAAACGCGAGCGCCGTGCGCGGGTCAATGAACCGGCAGGAGACGGCCTTGTAGAACAGGAACCACGGTCTGTCGGCTATGTCCAGGGGGAGCGCGTCGAGCCAGCGGAGCAATGTCCGCGTCTGTCCCCGCGCGATCAGTTCCAGGCCGCAGGTCTCTATTTGCCGGACCGCTTGTTCGAACTGGCCTGACGCGAGGTAGAGGTTGACGGTGCGGACGGGGTCGTCTGCATCTCTGAAATAGCGCGCGGCGATCGTGTGCAGCCTCCTGACCTCAGCGGGCCTGGCATGGGCCAGGAATTTCTTCAGGAGAAATTCGCGAAAAAGCGCGTGGTAGCGTACGACCGTGGCATCGTTGTCAAGGGCCGTCACAAAGAGATTTTTCTTCCGGAGCTCATCCACCATCCCGCGCGTCGTCATCCGGCCCGGTGCGGCTGCCGTCGGCAGGGCAGTGAGCAGCTCCATGAGCGGCAGCGGGAGGTAGTCGACGATCGAGGTGCGCAGGAGAAAGTCCTGCATCTCCGCCGGGAGGTGCGTGAAGACCTCCTGCGCGAGGTAGTCAAAGACATGGTCCTGGAAACCGCCGTGCCGGCCGCGCGAAAGAGAGGCGGACCGGTCGATCGGATCTTTTGACGCGAAGTATTCGTGCATGAGCACGAGCCCGGCGGCCCATCCCTCGGCCGTCCGGTTGACGAGGGATACCTCGTTCCCGGCAAGCTGCATCCCGAACACCGAGCCGAAAAGATCGCGCACCTCGGGGTCGCTGAACTTCAGGTCATCGCCGGTGATCTCCCCCACGATCCGTTTCGCGCGGAGCCGGGCTATTTCCAGCTCGGGCTGCGTGCGGGAGATGAGCATGAACCTGATATGGGGCGGGGTGAATTCCATGAGGGCCTTGAGGATGTGCTGGAGCGTGAGCGGAGAAGAAATATTGTAGTCATCGAATACGATAAGGCTTTGCGGAGGAAGGTTTCCGAAGACCTGGCCGATCCACCTGCCGATCCCCTGATACATACCGCCGCCACCGTAACGGTTCTGGGGGATAAGCGGGAGCTTCGGCACGCGGCCGGGACAGGCGCGCTGGATTGCCTGGCCGAGACAGGACAGGAACACGGCAGGGTTGTCGTCTTCCAGGTCGATATTGTACCAGACCGACGGCGACGCGAGCGTGCCGACGTACCCCGCGGCGAGCGTGCTCTTTCCCTGGCCCGCCTGTCCGTGGATGATCACGAGCTTTTTGTCTTCCCATGCCCTGAGCCTGTTGATGAGCCGCTCGCGCTCGAGAATGTTGACGGGCCTGGGAGGAAGGATCTTGGTCAGGTTCATGCCAAGGTTCCCCTCTTATGATGGTGCGGTGGACAAGCATTAAAATTCTACGAATAGTTCTGCGATTATAGGGATGACCGCGCAAAAAATCAACACAATTTTATTGTTTTTCCTGATCTCTGCCAAACCGGGAAGCATCCTGGAAGTTCACGATCCGTTTTCTTTTTTCTGCACCGCCGTTCACAGGTCCCCGCAGGCATGCCATGGTAATGTGAGCCTTGATCGATCGTCTTGCCCACCCGCAGCACTCACGCTCCGCTTTGCTGCGCTGTGCTGTTTTGGCTTATTGCTTTGATAATGGTTTTTCACGCATGCTTGTGCGTGTCCCTGTTCACGGGATGCAGGCGTCCTTTGAACTGCAAAGAACCAGAAAATATATTCTTTTAACTGTTTTAACGTTACCATTTGGAAGTTACAAGTTATATGTTAATCTTTGTTAAGCACGGCTTTCGCGTCAGAGCCGCCCGCCGCAGGGGAAAGACGGAAGCAGTAATCGTGTGTTTGCGGCCATTCGTTTGGTTCAATTTCCTTGACAATGTTCGTTCCCATGCATAGAATTAAAAAAAACACGGGAGGCCTTTGTGGACCTGAAAAATCTTGAACTGCCGGTGTCGGAACTTCGTCACTCCTGCGACCCTGCTGAATTTCCCTTCGAGACGACCGCCGAACTTTCCCTGCGCGACGAGGTGATCGGCCAGCAGCGGGCGGTGAAGGCCATGGAGTTCGGCCTGTCCATCCGGAACCACGGATATAATATCTTCGTTTCCGGCATTCCGGGCACGGGCAGGAACTCGATCGCGAAATCCATCGTCAAACGCATCTCCGCCAAGAGACCGGTGCCGGATGACTGGTGCCTCATCAACAACTTCAAGGATCCGGACCAGCCGCGCGCGATCAAGCTCCCGCCCGGCAACGGCCGGGAGTTTCACCGCGATATGGAAAAGTTCATCGAGCTCATGATGAACGAGATCCCCAAGGTGTTCGAGTCCAAAGAGTACGAGGAGCAGAAGACCCGTATCTCGGATGAACTCGAGAAGGCCAAAGAAGCCCTGTTCGGGGAGACCAACCGGCGTGCCCTGGAACTCGGGTTTCAGCTTTCGATCACGCGCACCGGGATCGTCAAGGTCCCGCTCCTCAAGGGCAAACCTCTTGAGCCCCAGGACATCGATAAACTCACACCCGACCAGCGCAAGGACATCGAAGAACGCGAAAAAAAAGTGGACGCCGAGATCAGGGATTTTCTTTCAAAGGTGCGGCAGCTTGACAAGGAGACGCACGAGAAGATCCACGAACTGAACCGGCGCATCGCGCACTTTGCCATGGGGCACCAGCTTGACGACCTCAAGGAAAAGTATACGGTCAATCCCCGTATTCCCGAGTATCTTGCCGAGGTCGAAGATGACATCCTGAACAATCTCAAGGAATTCCTCGGCCAGACGCCCGAATTGCCGTTTCCCATGGAAGGCATGGACAAGGCGAGTTTCCTTGAGCGCTATAAGGTGAATTTGCTCGTTGACAACTCGAAAACCAAAGGGGCGCCCGTGGTCGAGGATGCGAATCCGACCTACAACAACCTCGCGGGCCGCATCGAGCGCAAGGCGCGGTTCGGCGCGTTCTTTACCAACTTCGGCATGATCAAGTCAGGCTCCGTGCTCCGGGCGAACGGCGGATATCTGCTGTTGAACGCCCTCGACGTGCTCCGAAACCCCTTTTCCTGGGAGGCGCTCAAGCGTATCATCAAGAAGAACGAGGTGAAGATCGAGGACATCGGGGAGCTCTACGGTTTCACGACCGGCGGCATCAAACCGGAACCCATACCGGTCTCGCTCAAGATCATCATGCTCGGGAGCCCCTGGCTCTATTACCTTCTCTATTACTACGACGAAGATTTCCGGGAGATCTTTAAGGTCAAGTCTGATTTTGATACTCAAATGACCGGCTCCCCTGAAGAGAAGGTGCGCTACGCCAACTTCATCGGCAATACCGCGAAGGCCGAGGGCCTGCTGCCGTTCCACCGCGAGGCGGCTGCGGGTGTCGTGGATTTTTCCGAGCGTCTTGCCGAGAAGAAAGGAAAGCTCTCGCTCCGCTTCAGCGACCTCACCAACCTCGTCCGGGAATCTTCTTATTGGGCGGCGCAGGCGGGGAGCTCGGTCGTTCAAAGCGAGCATGTGGATAAGGCGCTCGAAGAAAAGATATACCGGTCGAACCTTCTCGAAGAGCGGATACAGGAATTCTTTATTGACGGCACGCTGATGGTCGATGTGGCGGGCGCTGTCATTGCCCAGGTGAACGGGCTTTCGGTCTATGACCTCGGCGACTTCTCGTTCGGCAGGCCTTCACGCATCACCGCCCGGGTCTTTCTCGGCAAGACAGGCGTCCTCGACATCGAACGCGAGGCCAAGCTCTCAGGCCGCATCCACAGCAAAGGCGTGCTGATCCTCTCAGGATATCTCGCGGGCAAATACGCCCAGGACAAGCCGCTGTCGCTCTCCGCGAGCCTTGCGTTCGAGCAGAGCTATGGTGAGGTCGAGGGAGACAGCGCGTCGGCAGCCGAGCTCATAGCCATCATCTCCGGCGTAGCTGACGCGCCGGTGAAACAGAACCTCGCCATCACCGGCTCGATCAATCAGAAGGGCGAGATCCAGCCCATCGGCGGCGTGAACGAAAAGATCGAAGGGTTCTTTGCCGTCTGCAAGAGCAAGGGACTCGCCGGCGACCAGGGCGTGGTCATTCCTCAGCTCAACGTAAAGAACCTGATGCTCAAGAAAGAGGTCGTCGAGGCGGTGAAGGCCGGCAAGTTCAGGGTCTATGCCGTCAAGACCATCGACGAAGCTCTTGAGATACTGACCGGCAGCCTAGCGGGAGAACGCCAGGCGGACGGCTCTTATCCCGAAGGTACGCTCAACTTCCTCGTGGACAAAAAGCTCAAAGAGATGTCGAAGAAGCTCAAGGCCGAGGACAAGGAGAGGCCCGAGGAGAAGAAGAAAGAAGAGAACAACGATACCCCGTTGAAAGAGAAGAAGCCATGAGGATGGTCTGTGTAGTGACCGCTCCTTCCATCTCTTTTTCATACCCGCAATATAACGGGGATTTTTAATTTGACAGCGCCGTTTTTTTAAGGAATAATCAGACCATGATAAAGCTCGAAAAACTGCCGCCGCATATCATGTCGAGAATCCCCGATGTCCGGAAAGCGCTTGCAAAGGACGAAAACGTTATTTTTGCCTATCTCTTCGGGGGTCTTGCAGCAGGCCGCGCGAACCCTCTTTCCGATGTCGATATCGCTGTTTATGTAAGAGATGCCGGCGATCTCGCGGACTATAAACTCAGCCTTTTCGACAGGCTCACCGACGCCCTCGGGACAACGGAACTCGATCTTGTTGTGCTGAATACAGCGCCCGTCAGCATTGCAGGCAGGATCCTTCAAAACAAACAATTACTCGCAGATAAAGAACCGTTCAAGCGTCATCTCTACGAATCCCTGACGCTTCGGGAGTTCTTCGATTTCCGCATAATGGAAGAAGCATTGTTCACGCGGAGGTATGGAATTGGTCGATAAGACGGTTGTTCTGAGAAAGCTCTCGGAGCTTGAGACTTATCAGAAACAAATCCAGGAGTTTTCCGGGATAACGCTTGAGGTTTATAAAGCGGACTGGAAGACGCAGCGCATTGTGGAGCGGACCCTGCAAATGATGATCGAGACGTGCGCGGATATCGCCAATCACATCGTCTCCGACAGGGGCATGAGGCCCCCGACAAGCTATGCCGATACCTTTAAGGTTTTGCTCGAAAACGCTGTGATCGATGCAAAGCTCTTTGCCGTTATGGAAAAGACGGCAAAATTCAGGAACGTTGTCGTCCATCAGTACGAAGGCGTTGACGCAGAGATCGTGATCGCCATTCTCAAAAAACATCTCAAGGATTTTGAACAATATAAAGACGCTATTCTATCCTATCTGAAAAGTTCAAACACCTGACCGCGCGGTTCTCCGTCCAATTCACTGCAATTAAGCTCAGAGTTCTTGGTCTTGCTATCAGCCATGAGCTATGAGCCGCTTTGTTGGATCTTGGTCTTGCTATCAGCCATGAGCTATGAGCCGCCTTATTAACC
>DATDRO010000084.1:0-2501 GCA_035291685.1 Nitrospirota bacterium
TGGATGTGCTGCTTTCGGCAACTGCTGAAAGGGATGCTTCCGGCGCTGTTGTACGCTCCCTGGCTGTGATCGAGGACGTAACCGAAAGGAAGCGGGCAGAGGCGGCCCTGCGCGAGAGCGAGGAGCGGTTCAAGGCGATCACCATGACCGCGTCCGATGCGATCCTGCTCATGGATGACCGGGGAAAGCTTGTTCACTGGAACCCTGCCGCCGGGCGCATGTTCGGATACTCTGCCGAGGAAGCGCTCGGCAAAGACCTGCATCTATTCCTCGCCCCCCGACGGTTGCATAAAAACTATCTGAAGGGTTTCGAAAATTTTATCAAAACAGGTCAGGGGCCGGTGATCAACAAAGCGGTCGAGTTGGCGGCGCACCGAAAGGATGGAACGGAATTCCCCATCGAGGTTTCCACCTCTGGTATGAACATCAACGGCCGGTGGCACGCGCTCGGGATCGTGCGGGATATTACCGAGCGGAAACAGCTGGAACAGCAGCTGCTCAAGTCCGAGAAGCTCAAGTCCATCGGCACGCTTGCCGGCGGCATCGCCCATGACTTCAACAACCTTCTGCAGGGTATTTTTGGTTATATATCCATGGCAAAACTGACCCACGATGAGAAAGAGAAGTCCCTTGCCATGCTGGAACAGGCGGAAAAGGCATTACATCAGTCGGTGAACCTGACCTCACAGCTTCTGACCTTCTCGAAGGGCGGCAAACCGGTGAAAAAGGTCTTTGCACTCCGGACGTTGATCGAAAACTCGATAGCGTTCGCCCTGAGCGGTTCTCAGATCACCTACGAGATTGTCATTGACGAAGGCCTTCGTGCAGTCGAAGCAGATGAGGGGCAGATCGGCCAGGTGATCCAGAACATCGTGCTGAACGCGGACCAGGCAATGCCGCTGGGCGGCAGGATCACGATCACCGCGAGAAATATTCCGGCCTCCGCGGCACCCCGCCTCCCCGGCGCGGCAACCGGCGATGTCGTGGAGCTCTCCATTCAAGACCAAGGCACCGGGATCCCCAAGGAACATCTGTCACGGATCTTTGACCCCTATTTCACAACAAAGGAAAAAGGAAGCGGACTTGGCCTGGCCACGAGCTACTCCATCGTCAAGAACCATGGCGGCGTGATCACCGTTGCATCGGAGTTGGGAAAGGGAACGACATTCATGATATACCTGCCCGCCTCCGGTGCCTCTGTTGAACGGGAAGCGGCGTCCGCGCGACCTGCTGCCGGAAACAAGGGTCGTATCCTCGTGATGGACGATGAACAGGTGGTTCGGGAAGTGACCGGTGAACTTCTGCGCTCGCTCGGCCATGAAGTGGACTTCGCGGACCGCGGCGAAGCCGCGGTCATGCGGTACAAGACAGCCATGGCCGAAGGAAGACCCTTTGATATCGTCATCCTGGACCTCACGGTCCGCGGCGGCATGGGCGGTGTGGAGGCCGTCAAAAAGCTCCTGGAACTCGACCCGAACGTCAAAGCGGTCGTGTCCAGCGGCTACTCCGACGACGCTGTTACTGCGGACTATCACAAGCAGGGATTCGCCGCATTCCTCAAGAAACCCTATAATATAGAAGAGCTCCAGAGCACATTGGATGCCTTGCTTGCATGAGGCGCACCACGGCGTAACAGGATGATATCGGAACGCAGGGATTATGTTGGCGAGTGCGAGCTTTGCAGAGATGGGTTATTGACCAAATTAAAAGTCGATGCGAGATCGGGAGGCTGCGTTCTTATCGTGGGGGCACAGTTCCCGTCACTGCCTGCTTTGGTAAGGACAACGTGGAAATGTTTGCCGGGGAAATGAGAAAGGTATAAAACGTCAACCGAGGAAACCATCGAATGCTTCAACGCCCCAAGACGATCCATCCTATATTCACGGTTTAAAACCGAATTCCCGTCTTTCTTTGCCACTTCGCGACCTTACGCGAAAATGCTTTTGTCTGTGTTTTTTTATCAGCACCTGAGGGCGCCAGTGGTTCTTTATAGCACCGCGTCGGCCCCCTGCCTGCTTCTTTCCTCTTACTAAAGACTGCTTCCTTTACATTTCAGTTGTCCCTTCAGGGGCTGCTTTTATGCCGGAAAAGATAGTGCGGTATAATTTAAGTACAAGCAAGTTCCTGAAAGAAGGGTTGGTGATGAAAATGAAAAGATCGGCGAACGTAGTTGCAATAAAAAAACGGACCGATGTGGTCGAGGAACATCTGAAGACCTTTGACGAGCTGGACTTCGACGTGTTCAGCAACCAGAAGTGGGACAGATTGCCCGAGAGCCACGCCGACGACATTGTGGTGACATGGCCCGATGGACGCGAAACAAAAGGCATCACGAAGCACATCGAAGACCTCAAGGCCATGTTCGTCTATGCGCCCGACACCAAGATAAAGGTCCATCCCATCAGGTTCGGGACGGACGAATGGACGTGTGTAACGGGCGTGATGACCGGAACATTCTCGCAACCCATGCCGTCGGAGGACGGCAAGACAATCCCGCCCAC
>DATDRO010000085.1:0-21894 GCA_035291685.1 Nitrospirota bacterium
GATGCGCTGTCCGGTGCGAAGCCCCTTATGACCGACCAGGATATCCAGGAGACCATTACGGCCCTCCGGGACGAGCTTATGGCAAAGCAGAAGGAGCAAATGGCAAAACAGCAGGAACAGATGAAGGCCCTCGGCGAAAAGAACAAGAAGGATGGCGACGCCTTCCTTGCCGAGAATGCAAAAAAGGAAGGGGTCAAGACACTGCCGAGCGGCCTGCAGTATAAGGTCATCACCGAGGGAAATGGAAAGAAGCCCAAGGCCACGGACATCGTGACCGTCAATTATCGCGGCTCGCTGATCGATGGAACGGAATTCGACAGCTCCATCAAGCGCGGTCAGCCTGCAACGTTCCCGGTAAACGGCGTGATACCCGGTTGGGTCGAGGCTCTCCAGCTCATGAAAGAGGGCTCGAAGTGGCAGCTGGTTATTCCATCAAGCCTCGCCTACAAGGAACAGGGCGGAGGACCCATCGGACCGAACGCGGTCCTGGTCTTTGAAGTTGAATTGATCTCGGTCGCCGAACCCGCGAAGGAAGAGACAAAGAAGTAACAGAAAACGATACGAGACGTTTTTGAACAGACACAGAGGGCGCGGAAAATCTTCCGCGCCCTGTATTTTTTTTGTCGGGATGCCGGTGGAACTTATCGCCTGCGGTTCCCGATAATTTCCTTCACTTTCCTTATGATCGCATTTTTTGATATTTCCTCATAATCGAGGAGCTCGTCCGGTTTTCCGCTCTTCGGCATTTTCCGCACAGCGAGTGAATGGACCGGCGCTCCCTGTCCGGCGAGGGCGCTCAGCACGGCCTCGCCCATGCCGCCTTCGGGAAAATGGTCTTCCACGGTCACGAGCGTTCCGGTGTCATCCGCGGCCTCGGTGAGAGTTGCCGTATCGATCGGCTTGATGCTATAGAGGTCGATGACGCGGATGAGTATTCCCTGCGCCTTCAGTTCCTCATACGCCTTGAGCGTTTCGTGGAGCGTGATCCCCGCCGCAACGACTGCTGCCGCGTCGGCCTTGTTCGACCTCAGGACCTTGCTTCCGCCGATGCGGAATGCCTCGTCGTTCCGGTAGATGATGGGCGTGTCTTTCCTCGTTGTTCTGATATACACGAGGCCCCTGTGTCTGGCCGCTTCCTCGACAAGTCTTTCCGTGGACACCGCGTCCGAGGGGTAAAGCACCGTGCTGTCCAGGACAGCCCTGAACATGGCGATGTCCTCAAGGCCCATCTGGGACGACCCATCCTCACCGATGGACACGCCTGCGTGGGAACCGCAGAATTTGATGTTGGCGTTCGAGTACGGGCTCATTCGTATCTGATCAAAGGCCCTTGTCATGAATGCGGCGAAGGTCGAGACAAAGGGGATCCTGCCTCGGATAGACAGGCCGAGGGCCGCACCGGCCATGTTCTGCTCCGCGATGTACATCTCGAAGAACCGGTCGGGATGGACCGTCTTGAACAGCTCCGAGTACGTGGAGTTGCTCACCTCTCCGTCCAGAACGACCATGTCCGGGAATTGGGGAAAGATGCGCGTGAGCGCGCTCCCGTAGGCATGCCTTGTAGCAACGGATTTATCGCCGGTATAAGAGACCGCGCGTATCTTTTGCGCGGCCTTCGCAGCGGGCTTCAGGTCCTGCGGTCTGGATATTTGGCCGCGGATCTTTTTGTCGATCGGTCCCAGTTCTTCAAGCGCCCGGGAGAGCTCTTCCTTCTTGAGGGCTTTGCCGTGCCAGCCGTTCTTGTCTTCGATGAACGATACACCCTTGCCTTTTATCGTCCGGGCGATGATCATGACCGGCCGGTCCTTGATCTGGAGCGCCTTTTCATAGGCCGCGAGGACGTCAGGCAGGGAGTGGCCGTCTATGATGATCGGTTGCCACCCGAAAGACAAGGCCTTTTTCTCGTACACCGACAGGTCATGGCCGTACATGGTCTCTCCGCGCTGTCCGAGCCGGTTCACATCAATGATGCCGACGAGGTTGCCGAGCTTGTAGTACGCGGCAAGTTCCATCGCCTCCCACACCGAGCCTTCCGCCATCTCGCTGTCGCCGAGGAGTACATAGGTCCGGCAGGGAAGCTTGTCCAGATACTTTGCGTTCAAGGCCATCCCGAGGCCGACTGAGAGGCCCTGGCCAAGAGAGCCGGTGGATGCCTCGGTATACCGGAAGGCAACGGTCGGGTGGCCTTCGAGAGGGCTCCCGAACTTTCTGAGGGCCATGAGTTCCTGCTCTGCCACGGCGCCCGCCGCGGCCCAGATCGCGTAGAACAGCGGCGAGGCATGGCCTTTTGAAAAGATCAGTCGGTCGTTATTGGGGTGCAGCGGCTGGTCCGGGTCGAACCGGAATGTTCCTCCGAAGAGGAGCCCGGTCATCAGCTCTGTCGCGGACAGGGATGATGAGGGATGTCCTGAGCCGGCCTCGGTGGTCGAGACGAGAATGAAGTAGCGGATCAGGCGGGCAAGCTGTTCCAGTGTTTCTGTGCCGGGCATGTCTCTTCTCCTTAAGGTAAGTTCATCTGTTGACGGTAAAACCGTTGGTTCAGCGGGCGTCGAGGTCCGGCTCGCATTACAGAAGTTCCGGAGAGGGTCTCCGGATGTAGTATCCCTGCGCGAAATCGATGCCGACCGATTCCACATCCGACATGATCTGTTCAGTCTCGACATACTCGGCGATCGTTTTTATCCCGAGGCTCTTGGCGAGGGCCGCGATACTGGTCACGATCGCTTTTTCGATCGTTCCTTTCTCGGTCATATTCTTCACGAATTCACCATCGATCTTTAAGAAGTCTATGCTGAACTTCCTGATGTACTGGAAGGAGGAGTATCCCGACCCGAAGTCGTCAATGGCGAACCGGAAACCCTCGGACCGGAGGTCATGGATGAATTTCTCGACGAGGCCGAGGTTCTTCACCGTGTCCCTTTCGGTGATCTCAAAGACCATCTTTGCGGGGTTTATCCCGTACTCCCTGAGGAGAGAGCGGACTGTGGGAATGAACTCGCTCAGGATCAGCGCCTTGGGCGAGAGATTAAGAAAGAGGGCGCCGTCGTACCGCTCCTTCTTCACTTTTTCGAACGTCCGCTCGATGAGCTGGTAGTCGAGCCTGCCGATGGCCCCCATGGTTTCCGCGGTTTCAATGAACTCGGCGGCGGCGATCACCCCGTCGGGCGTAACGATCCGCGTAAGGACCTCATACGCCTCTACCCTCCTGGTCTTCATGTTGATGATCGGCTGAAAGTACGGCACGACCGTCTTCTGCCCGAGCGCTTCCATGATCAAGATGTTCTTTCCGCCCAGGCTCCGCAAGGCGCCGACGGTATCATGTTCGCTTGGGACGCATACGCGGTCCTTGCCGAGCGTCTTGGCCTGGACCATCATGCTGTCTGCGAGGAGGAAGAGGTCCTTTGCTTCCGCCGCATGACCGGGATACACGGCAAGGCCGATGGAGACCGTTCCTTTTGCACGGACCCCTTCCGGCGACGGCAGGGAAAGCGCCCGCAGGCTTTCGATGATCCTTTTTGCCACGATGTACGCCTGCTCTTCGTCGCACACGGGCAGGATGGCCGTAAAATTGTCCCCGCCGTAACGTGCCGGCACATCACCCTTCCGTACGGCCGTCTTCACGAGCGAGGCGAACTGCTTGAGGAACGTATCGCCGACTTCGTGTCCGCAGGTGTCGTTGATCGCCTTGAAGTTGTCGATATCCATGACGAGAAGCGAGAAGGAATACTTCTGCCTTTTTGACCGCTCTGTCTCATATTCGAGCAGGTCCCAGAAGGCCACCTGGTTGTAGAGGTTCGTCAGCGGGTCCCGCGTCGCAAACCGCTCGATCTCCCTTGTGTAGGTTGTTACCGCCATGACGGAACTGACGATATTGACAATTGCCGTAAGAATGCTCTCGACAATGAGCGCGTCGGTCGCATCTTTCTCACGGTCAAGCCGGAGCCCGATGCCGACGATGCCGCTCGTCACCGGTATTGCCAGGCCGAAAGTCTTTGTTTCCAGTTCCACGAGTTCCCGGGACATCTCGCGAAGGGGTGAAGGGAGAAGCGCCCCATGGGATATGGCGCTCTCCTGCATTGCGTCGAACGCGGGTTTTCCGAGGAAGCCTTCGTGGATCATTGTTTCGGCAATGTTTCGGGATGCCGGAGAGGGAGTGTTCACCCAGAAGAGTTCGAGGGCGTACCGCTCATCCTCGGAGCGGAATGCAGTATAGATGAAAAGAATGTCGACGATCTTCGCCGATTCTCTCAGGATGTTCTTGATCTGCTCTCTCCAGCTTTTGACCGAATCGAAGGTTATGGCGAGTTCCTTGAGCAAGCGCGTCTGAAATTTCAGGGCCTCGTTTGCGTTTCCATTGACGCGGAATCGATCCAGCAGCTTTTTGAGAGTCGTGAGCATGCTCATAAGGTCTGACGCGGGCAGTTACGTGAGTTGAGAAGGATCCATGCTGTTTACATGACTATAAGTATATCTCCGGTATATTATTTGTCAACCGGGAAGTGCGTGGCGAAAGAGAAAGAAAAAGACAGCTACGAGGGCACGAATAATTCTTAGCTCATGGCTCGTAGCTCGCAGGTAAAAGCTCAAAACTATGAGCTATCAGCTACGAGCTGCATCACTCTTCGCGGTAAAGATCGTCCTGTCCGGACCGCATATCACAAAAAATGCTTGCAATGGCCCCTCGAAAAAGCGAAAATAGCTTCATGAAATCGGATACACTCAGACACGACGTTGCGCAAATGGTCATGCCGAGATTGAACGGCGCGGACCTCGATGACGCAGGGTACCGCGCGGAGATCGAGGCGCTTATTCAGGAGGGCATCGGCGGTTTCATTCTTTTTGGCGGGGACATCGAAAGCACCCCGCAGCGCCTGGCTGAATTCCAATTACGCGCGGAAACCCCACTTCTCATCGCGTCGGACGTGGAGCGCGGGCTCGGTCAGCAGCTCGCCGGCGGTACCCGGTTCCCGGGCCAGCGCGCCGTGGCGTCGGCGATCAATCCGCGGTCGAAAAAGGACGCGGCGCTTCTCGACCGGATGCTCGATGCGGTCAGGACCGAGACCAGGTCAGCCGGCATTCACGCGGTGTTTTCCCCGGTCATGGATGTCAACAACAACCCGGACAACCCGATCATCTGCACGAGGGCGTTCGGAGATGAGCCGGGAGTGGTGGAGTGGTTCGGCTCACGGTATATCAAGACGCTCCAGAAGTCCCGCGCCACGCGGGACCGGCTCGACCTCCTCGCGTGCGCAAAACATTTTCCGGGACACGGGGACACGGACCAGGACTCTCATTCGGTGCTCCCGGTGATACGGGTTGATAAACAGAGGCTAAATCGGATAGAGCTCCCGCCATTCAGGGAAGCAGTGAAGAGCGGCGTCGGCATGGTCATGGCGGCCCACTTGCTTGTGCCTTCCCTTGATCCGGACAAACCAACGACGTTCTCAAAAAAGATCATTACGGCGCTCCTCCGGGAAGGCATGGCATTTGACGGGTTGATCGTCTCCGACGCCCTCGATATGGGCGCGCTCGCCGGAGCGTATCCGGCGGAAGAGATCGCGGTGCGGGCGGTAGAGGCGGGCATTGATATTCTGCTCCATCCCAAAGACGCCCACATTACGATCGATGCGGTGGTTTCCGCAGTGGAACAGGGGAGACTGACCCACGCGAGGATCAGGGAATCCGTGGAGAGGGTCCTTTCGGCAAAGAAGAGACTGGGGCTGTTTGATGAAAAAAGGCCGGAGGCCGCTCCGATCAACCACGAAAAACACCGCTGTATTGCAGAAGAGGTTGGCCGGAAGGCGCTCCGGGTCCTCTCAGGAAAGAAACTGCTTCCCCTCAAGACAGGCGCCGCTGCAGCCTGTTTCGTGCTCGATGATGACGGCGAGGGGAAAGGCGGCGTATTTCTGGGCGAACTGTCCAGAAAGCTTGGGACGGTCACCGGCATTGTTCTTACCCCACACGATGATCCGCCTCCCTCTCATCTTCAAGACGCTCTTGCCTCTGCGGGGACAATTGTGCTCGCCATTTTTTCAAAAATATCGGCATCCAAAGGGCGCTCCGGCATCTCCGGGAAACTTCAGGGCGCCGGTATGAATATCCTGCGCGCCTCGAAGGCCGCGGGAAAAACGTCCGTGGTGATCTCTTTCGACAGCCCGTACATCTTGACATTTTTCCGGGAAGCGGATATTCTGGTCGCAGCGTATGACGGCATGGAAGAGATACAGCGCGCGGCAGCTGATCTTTTGGGAGGAGAGGCATAGGCCGGCAAAGCAATCAATCTTCTGCCACCAATGCACCATACGCAGCGATGAGCCATCATATGATCGGAAGGTCCTTATGAAAAAAACGTATTTGCAGAGAATTTCATGGCTTATGATATTTGCCTATGTGTCCGTCTCCGGGTGCGCCGGCACGAACACCTGCTCAAATCGGGAGACGCTTAAGAACGCCTTCTGTCCCTATTCGATCCGCAACCAGGGCATTGATATCGCCGATAATAAAGCGGAACCCTCCATACAACTTTGCGAGCCTTCGATCATGAAGGCCAGGACCTTTGTCGTCGGCAGGCAGGACGGCGAACTGAGAGTCAAAAAAATATATGAAGACACGGTATCGCCCGAGCTTGCCTACGGCGATGATGTCATTATCAGTGATGGAAAATGCTTTTGGAACCCGCATCTGGACAGAAAATCGATGATATGCGGCTGGGAAGACGTGAACTGTTCGAGCCCTTTTTCAAGGGTTTCTTTTGAGGGCGCCGCCGGCACGGCAGTCCTTGTCACCTATATCGCGACGGGAGGGCTGGCGCTTCTCCTGGGCCTCAAGAACGAGGCCATCAGCACGACCGCGTTCACCGACATTGTGCGGGAGCTGAGCATCCCGTTTTATTTTGAAGACACGGCGGCCCTCCCGGGAGTTGCTGGAACGCGGCTGACCGTTGTGAAAGTCGACGGCGGCGACCGGATCTCGATCCCGGCGGGGAGTTTCGTGCGCTATCATAATAAAACGCTCTTTCAGCCGTTTACGGGGCGGCTCACGGGGGGGCTGATCGAGCCTCTCTATCGATCGAAAAACGACCTGCTTTTTTTAACAAACACACCCCTCGCGCGTTACGCTGAAGCGAAGAACGCCCTTTCGCATTTTCCCGAGGGGTCTCTCCTTAATCATGATGATTATCTGGTCACGAGAGACAGGAATGTGGTCTACGTCAGCAATCAGCAGGGAAGGGGTTTTGTCGACGGAGCAAATCTCACGAAAATCCAGGATTCCGCCGGTTTTCTTGTTGTGACGAATGCCGAGGCTGATCTGAAGGCTTCACTGAACGGACAGGTCATCGACACGGTGGGGATGGGCACGAATATAGGCTCTCTGCTCTTTGTGCCCGCCCTGGAGCTTTATCGCGTGCAATCAGAATACGGCAAAGGCTGGATCGACCGCGCATCGGTCATGAATATAGAATTTGAAGAGATGGACGAGAGGTTCGTCGCCCTCCGGGACATTCCCATCACCCAGGCTCCCCGGGGAGAAAAAATCGTCGGTTTTCTTTTCGAAGGGGAAGAAACGGCGATCTCTAAGAAGGTAAAAGGGACCGATCTCTATGTAATAGAAACAGAGCATATGAGGGGATATGTGAAAGGGGAAAACCTGTCGAGACTGGAAAGGTCGGAGGGGACGGGATGGGCGGCGTTTGAAAATGTTCCGCTGCTCCAGTCGCCGGGTGGAACGAAGATCGGCGAGATTTCCTCACAGGAAGCGCTGGAGTCCGTGGCCGAGGCGCATGAGCACAGCAAGGTGAAGGTGAAAAACTCGAATCGATCAGGCTGGATAGCCAAAGACGGCCTGACGGCGGTAAAACCCGACAGATATCCGCCCGCGCTGATCGTTAGTACCAGCCGGGAAGGGAACAAATTTCTCATTCGCGGTTTTGTCATGGACGATACAAAGGTCAAGGCAGTCACGATAAACGGTCAACTGATGGATATGATACCGGCAGCGCCGCCCGATTCCGCCTATCCCTCTGAAGAGGCCCACGCGTTCTTCTTCAGTTATACATTATCTGACGGCGTGTATCTGTCCACCCTCCGTGTCGTTGCGGTTGATAAGGAGTCAAAGACCTCCGAACTCACGGTTGCTTTGAAAGACGACAATATTGCGACCGCGGCAACGGTGAGAAGTGATGTGCCGGCATTTCCGCATCCGCAGAGGTCAGCAGGCGCGCCGGAAGAAGGATTCCCGAGACTTTTTTATTCTCTTGCGGCCGGCGATGAAAACAAGAACGGCATCTTCGAAGCCGGAGAAAACATCGAGTTTTCCGTTCGGGCGGTCAACAGCGGCACGGGAACAGCCCATGAAGTCAGGCTTGACATGCACGATGCTTCCACGCTCGGGTTGCCGTCCTTCATAGCCCTTGGCGACGTCTCACCGGGACAGATCCTGGAGAAGACGTTCACGTACCGGCTGCGGGAGAATATCTCCGGCGACCACATTGTTCGAACGAACCTTTCGGACCAACGGGGATATGCCGCGTCGCCGAAAACGCTGAAGCTTTTTGCGGCCTCCTATGAACGGCCGAACATTTCCATTCAATATGCGGTAAAGGTCGCGAGCGGCGATCAAAGGCTTGCGGCCGGCGAAGAGGGGGCCCTGTTCGTTTATCTGAAAAATGAAGGCGGCTGCGCGAAGAACGTGTCGGTCGATATTGACTGTCCGAAAGAGATCGTGGTAACAGCCGGAGAAAAGAGAACAAACATCGTTTCATTGCCGAAAGGCGAAAGCAGGGAACTGCGGTTATCGATCGTTGCGCCGGCACGGTATGCGGAAACGTCAGATGCCATTCCCTTTCGCATCACTCTTCGTTCGCCGTCCATGGACCTGGAAAAGAACATTCAGATCCCTCTCGGGGAATAGCGGCCTCACCGCGGCAGACGGAACGTTGTCGTGTGGAAACGGTAACTGCTCAGGCCGGCCACTCGCTTTGTCGCTTAGCGTGCTATAATTCCTTGAGATTCGGCAGACGTGGTACTTTTGCCCGCAGCGCTGACGGTAGTAAAGCATCTTTACCTTGCACGCTTACAGCGCCTATCGCGCATGGCTGACCTGAGCACCTGAGCAGCTGCCGGAGCCGCATCACCGGCGCGGAGGCTTGAGTGCCGCAATGTAGGGGAGATGGCGGTACTTCTCGGCGCAGTCCATGCCGTAGCCTACCACAAAGGTATCCGGGATCTCAAAACCCCGGTACGCCAGCGGCACCTCGACCAGACGGCGGGATTTTTTATCCAGCAGGACCACTGCCCTGATGCCGGCGGGACCCTTTTCCGCGAACCTTTTGAACAGGCAGTCCAGCGTATTTCCGCTGTCTATGATGCCGTCGACGAGGAGCACCTGTTTGCCTCTGATATCGGTCTCGATGTCCTTGGTGATCGTTATCGTCCTCGATGACACGGTTGAAGCGCCGTAGCTCGCCGCGCGGACAAAGTCGATCTCAACGGGTATGGAAAGGCGGCGCATCAGATCGGCCGTGAACGTGATCGCGCCTTTCAGGATGCAGACGAGAACAAGGTCCTTCCCTTCATAGTCCCTTGATATCTGCGCTGCCAGCTCTCTGACCTTGTTCTCGATCGTCTGCGCGTCGAAGAGGATCTCTTCTCTTTCTTTCATGATACCGTCCTCCTTGCGTGCTCATCATACAAACAGGTCCACGAACTTGAACTGTTTCACGTCCACCAATCCCCGGTCCGTCAGCTTCAACTCCGGGATGACCGGCAGCGCCAGGAACGAGAGAATGCCGAAGGGGTGCTCGATCTTCACTCCTAATTGTTTTACCGCCCGATCGATGCCCTTCAGTTTGTTTACGACGAAATCCAGCGGCTTGTCCGACATGAGGCCCGCCACCGGCAGGGCGAGTTCCGCGAGGACCTTCCCCTTGTTCACGACGACGAGGCCGCCCTGGAGCTTTTTTATCTCCGAAATTGCGAGAAAAATATCGCTGTCTTCGACCCCGGCAACGATGACATTGTGCGAATCGTGCGCCACGGTCGAGGCGAGCGCGCCCGTGGCGAGCCCGAGCCCCTTTACCAGGCCGAAACCCGCATTGCCGGTCGCGCGGTGACGCTCGATAACGAGGAGCTTGAGGATATCTCTCCCGGGATCGGACACGACGAAGCCGCCCTGCGTCGCGATCTGCATGATGGAATGCCTTGTTTCGATCTGGTCCGGAATGAGCTCGATGACCCTGGCGCGGTCCGACCTGGCCCTGAGCCGGAGGCCTTGCCGCGTGAGCGGGCGTATCCTGACAGAACCTTTCACTGCGGCGTGATGAACGTTCCTGATTGGAGCGATCACGTTCTCTCGTTCGGCCGCGAGCCTGCCGCTTTTGAATACCAGCTCGACGTTGAAATTCTTGAAGCCGTCTATCACGACCATGTCCGCGGCGTATCCCGGCAGGACCGCGCCCCGGTAGGGAATGCCGAAGTGGCGCGCCGGATTGATCGTGGCCATCTGTACGGCGGTCACCGGGTCCAGGCCGAGGCGGATGGCCTTTTGAATGGCGAGGTTAATGCCCCCTTTCTGCAGGTCGCCCGGATGGAGGTCGTCGGTTGCAAAAGTAAAAAAACGTGAATTCCCCGCGGTCACCGCGGGAAGGAGCGCCTCAAGGTCCTTGGCCGAGGAGCCCTCCCTGATGAATATCGACATCCCCAGCCGTGTTTTCTCTCTCGCCTCGCTGGACGAGACGCATTCATGGTCTGATGTTATACCTGCCGCGATATAGGCGGTGAGGTCCTTTCCGGCAAGACCGGGCGCGTGTCCGTCGATAACGGTGCCGCTGAAATCCTTCAACTTCTTTAAAACTTCGGGCTCGCCCGACAAAACGCCGGGATAGTTCATCACCTCGGCAAGCCCGAGGACCCGCTCGTGCTTTAAGAACGGTTTAAGATGGGAAGACGTGAGATGCGCGCCGGAGGTTTCGAGCCGCGTGGCCGGGACGCAGGAGGGGAGCATGAAGTAAAAATCGAGCGGCAGGCCCTGGCTTGCCGCGAGGATATAAGCGATCCCTTTTTTCCCGAGGACGTTCGCGATCTCGTGCGGGTCGGCCACGACCGCCGTGGTGCCGTGGAGGAGGGCGGCCCTGGTGAATTCAGCCGGCGTGAGCATGGAACTTTCGATGTGTACGTGGCTGTCGATGAATCCGGGCAGGACCAACTTGGATGAAACATCAATGGTCCTCCTTGCTTCGTATCCGCCCAGGCCCGCGATCCTGTCCCCGACGATCGCCACATCGGCTTGATATATTTCCCCTGAAAATACGTTCACGACCCGGCCGCCTCGCAGGACAAGGTCGGCCTTCTTCAGGCCCCGCGCAACCATTATGCGTTCTTTTAGGTCGTGTATCATACTGAATCCGGTAACTCGATGTGGCGTACAGGCAATTATGGAGAAGGCGCCCCTCGCTCGGGCTCGCAATCGCGCTGACTTTGTGTTTTTGCCGGCGGGCCGCCGAAGGCAATCAACGGAATAGTTGCTGTTTTTCCCTGCTGCATGCCGGCGCTCCCGAGCGCGTCCTTCGCTCAGGGCATCCTTCTCCGATGATTCGCCATAATCTGCAATGAGCCATGTCTGTTTTATCGTGAAAATCTCTTACTTGCAAAAGATACTATATATTGTTAGAATTGTAAAGAGAGGAAGAGGGGGAGGTGATTTCCATGAAAAAAGAGGCTCTGCTCGTCATAGATATGCTGAATGACTTTGTGCTTCCGGGCTCCCCGCTCGAAGTTCCCGAAACGCGGAACGTCATCAAGAACATCCGACGGGAGATCGACCACGCCCATGCGGCAGGCAATCCCGTTCTCTACGTCTGCGATACCCATGCGCCCGATGATAAGGAGTTCACGAAATTCGGCTGGCCTCCACATGCGGTCAAGGGAACGAGGGGCGCAGAGATCATCGAAGATCTGAAGCCGACGACGGGAGATTTTGTGATCGAGAAGACCACCTATTCCGGTTTTTACAACACCGCGCTCGATGAGACCCTGAAGCGGCTCAATGTCGATGCCCTCAGGCTCACGGGCGATGTGACGCACATCTGCGTCCTGTTCACCGCCGCTGATGCGGTGCTTCGGGACTATCACGTTGCGGTCGTGGAGGACGGAGTTGCCGGCCTTGCCAAAGAAGACCACGACGCCGCGCTCAGGATCATGAAGAACGTGCTGGGCGTGAAGATCGTGAAAGGCGAACCGGTGACAATGGGCAGGGCGGCGTGAAAAGTCAGGAGCGCATAGTGCATAGAGCATAAAAGAGAGGACCGCTGTGCTTCTTGCCCTCTGCTCCCTGTCCTATGCCCTTTGCAGAAAGAGGATTTAAATGTTCTTTACCGCTGATCCGAAAGATATCCTTGAAGGAAAGGTAACGGACGTCTATTTTGAGCGCACGCTCAAGATCCTCAGGGCCAAAAACATCAACCCCGTGGTGAAGGCCGAGTTCATCGCCAAGGGCCTCCCGAACGACTGGCGCTGGGCCCTTTTCACCGGCATTGAAGAGGCCCGGTACCTCATGAGGCATCTGAAGATTAAGGCGCGGGCGATGAAAGAGGGGACGGTCTTCCATCCCTTTGAGCCGGTCATGGAGATCGAGGGGCGGTATCAGGATTTCTGCGTGTACGAGACCGCTCTCCTCGGGCTCGTCTGCCAGGCATCGGGCGTTTCCACGCAGGCTGCGAGGATGAAAAAACTCGCCGGTGAGCGGCTCGTCATGAGCTTCGGCGCACGGAGGATGCATCCGATTCTTGCGCCCATGATCGAGAGGAACGCCTTTATCGGAGGCTGCGACGGCGTGTCCGTCGTCAAGTCGGGCGAGGTCATCGGCGAGGATCCCATGGGCACTATGCCGCATTCCCTGGTCCTCTGCATGGGTTCTACCGTGGAGGCGGTCAAGGCCTACGACGAAGTGCTCGATCCCGCGGTCAAACGCGTGGCGCTCATCGACACGTTCCAGGATGAAAAGTTCGAGGTCCTCAATGTGGCCCAGGCATTGGGCAATAAACTCTATGCCGTGCGCTTCGATACCCCCGCATCGCGGAGGGGCAACTTCTACCGCATCCTCGAAGAGGCGCGGTGGGAGCTTGAACTCCGGGGATTCGGACAGGTGAAGTTCTTCGTGAGCGGAGGCATCCATGAGGAGGACATTCCCATCCTGAACCCCGTGGTCCACGGCTACGGCATCGGCACTTCCATCAGCAACGCGCCGGTTGTGGATTTTGCGATGGACATCATCGAGATCGAGGGCAAGCCGTTCACAAAGCGGGGCAAGTGGTCGGGGAGCAAAAGGGTGCTCGCCTGCGCTCGATGCGGGGCGAGGAAGATCGTTCCGTCGGCTCGCGCCGATAAAAACACCTGTACCTGCGGCGGAACGTTCAATGACATGCTCGTCCCGGTACTCGACAACGGCAAGGACCTCATCAAAACGGACCCGCCGGCGAAAATCAGGGAGTTTGCGCTTCAGCAGGTGAAAGGGCTGGAAGTATAAGCATGAATGTTCGTGTGCTGAATTCCTGGTGAGCATGCCGGAAGGAGAGAAGATACTGCCGAGCTATTTCCCGGTGCCGGGCGGGCTGGTTCCCGGCATTCACGGCGTCGCATCAGTGAGTCTGTTCTTGTTGCTGCTGTTGAGATTTTGGTAGTAGTAGTTGTTGTTGTGCCTGTTGAGACTGATAGACAAACTGCCAGTCGCTGTACTTTTTTTTCCCTTCAAAATCTTTGAAGTACTGGGGCTCATTAGGACCTGAAGGTAAATTACTCTGCTTGATCGGTTCTTTGTCGCTTGAGCTTTTTACGCCGGTGAGCTTCTTTGTTTGGCCGCCTATGATGGTAAAGATCTCGACAAAATCCTCCCCCGTGATAGGGTCCTTGTACTTCCGTCTCAGGTAATGTTTACTGCTGTCTGAGAAAAGATCGTCGATGCTGGAAGGTGCTCTGCTCTGCAGGCCGGGTATGGCCTTGGAGTAACGCTCGATGGCAAGCACGTATTGATTGCCGCGGAAGAGCAGCTCCTCTTCTTTTTCGCGTTGAAGGATGTTCGACCAGTATTTGCCGGCAGCGGCAAGGCTGATCCCGATGATGACGATGGCAGTGAGAAGGGCAATGTAGGTGAAACCGCTGCGGCGCATGGCGCATAGTGCATAGCGCATAGTGCGGGGTGTCGGCTTTCTCCGTTGCCCTTTGCCCTCTGCTCCCTGCGTGTTCATTCCGTGTTCCCCCGGCATCATTCGATGAATGTTACCCTGTTTATCTCCTTCAACGTTGTTTCACCGGCGAGGACCTTTCCTACCGCGGACTGCCGGAGGGTGGTCATGCCTTCAATGATGGCGGCCTTGCGGATCTCCGACGACGGACGTTTCTCGAGGATCATCTCCCGGATACGGTCCGAGAGGTCCAGAAACTCGGTGATGGCCTTCCTGCCCCGGTAGCCGGTGTAGTTGCATTCCTTGCACCCCGCGTTCTCGTAGAACGGATGAACTTTGTATTTTTCAGAGTCCATGGCCGAATCATCGAGTTCCTGCGGGGAAAGCTTCACCTGTTTTTTACATTTCGGGCAGAGGATCCTCACGAGCCGCTGCGCGAGGATGCAGTTGAGGGAAGAGACAAAATTGTACGGTTCGATGCCCATATTGAGGAAGCGGCCGAGGACATCAAAGGCGTTGTTCGCGTGCACGGTGGTGAAGACGAGATGGCCCGTGAGCGCGGACTGGACCGCGATCTGCGCGGTCTCCCCGTCCCGGATCTCGCCGACCATGATCTTGTCGGGGTCGTGCCTGAGGATGGAGCGGAGCCCCCGCGCGAAGGTCAGCCCTTTTTTCTCATTCACCGGTATCTGGGTGACGCCGCGGAGCTGGTATTCGACCGGGTCCTCGATGGTAATGATCTTGTCCTCGCCGCTGTTGACCTCGGAGATGGCCGCGTAGAGGGTCGTGGTCTTGCCGCTCCCCGTGGGCCCGGTGACGAGCACCATGCCGTAGGGTTCGCGGATGCTCTTCCGGAACCTTCTCAGGTCGCTTTCATTGAAGCCCAGGCTGTCGAGCCTGAGCGAGTTTACCCCCGCGGAGATGGACTCCTTGTCGAGGATGCGGATCACCACGTCTTCGCCGAAGGCGCTCGGGAGGATCGAAACGCGAAAGTCTATGGTCTTGCCGCCGGTGCGAAGCTTGAACCTGCCGTCCTGGGGCACGCGGCGTTCCGCGATGTCGAGGTCGCTCATGACCTTGATGCGCGACACCATCGCGCTGTGGAATTTTATGTCGATCGGCTCGGTGGCGGGATAGAGCACCCCGTCGATCCGGTACTTTATCAGGACGTTGGCGTCCGTGGTCTCGATGTGAATGTCGCTTGCCCGCTGCTGGATGGCGTCAAAGATCGTGGTATGCATGAGCTTGATGATGGGGCTCTCGTCCTTGTCGATGTTCTCGAGCGAGAGTATCTCTTCCCCGTCTTCCTTCTCTTTGACGATGTGAAATTTAAAGTCTTCCGAGACCTCCTGGAGCACGCGCTCCGATGTTCCGCTCCGCTTGAGGGCTTCCTCGATGCCGGAACGGGACCCCACGCAGACATCGAGGGGCTTCCCAAGGATCATCTCGAGCTCGTCGATCGCCACAATATTGTTGGGGTCCGTCATGGCGACGACGAGCGCGTCGCCGGTCTCTTCAATGGGGATGAACTGGTATCGCTGCATGAGGTCCACGGGTATCCGCTCATAGAACTTCACGTTGATGCTGAAGTCGGCGAGGTCCAGGTACCGCAGGTCCCGCTGTTCGGCAAGCGTCTTCGCGAGGAGCTCTTCGGTGATCAGGCCTTCGGCCATGAGCAGCTCGCCGATGCGTTTTTCCCGGCCGTCGGTCTTCGAAAGAGTATCATTGATCTGTTCCTGGGTGACGATCTTCTTTGCCACGAGGATGTCGCCCAGCCGTTTTCTTCTGTAAGAGATCATTTCATCGTCGCCCCCATTTGGAATATCGGCATGTACAACGCAATTACCATTACTGCAACGACCAGCCCGAGGAAAAGAATGATGGCGACTTCTATCAATGTCGTAAGCACGGGAATTTTTGCATCCGCTCCCTCTTCGTAGAAATCGGCGATGTCTTCGAGCATCTGCGGCAGATCGCCGGATGATTCACCGACTTCGACCATTCGCACGGTCATGTCCGGCATAAGGCGGGTACGCTCGAAGGCTTCGGCCAGGCTGACACCTTCCGTCACCAGCTTCCGGCTCTCTTTTAATCCCCGGGCGATTATCGTATTGTTGATGGCGCCGGCCGTTGTGTCGAGCGCCTGCACGAGCGGTATGCCGCCTCGAAGCAAGGTGGAGAGGGTGCGGGCAATCTGGCTGATGATATACAGGAAGACAAGGGTCCCGATAACCGGCAGCTTGAGCCTGACCTTGTCAAGGATCTTCTTTCCGGCATCGGTCCTTTGCCAGGCGTATATTCCGATACCGGACATGATCGCTCCCAGAAGAAGGAACGGCGCATACGCGGTGAGTGATTGCGTGAACGAGAGAAGGACCTTTGTCAAGAGAGGAAGAGAAGCCGACTCGGCACTGTACATCTGGGTGAAACTCGGAATGATATAGAACAAAAAGAGCGCCATCACCGCGATCACGAAGATCACGACGAGCAGGGGGTATATGAGCGCCGTCGTCAGTTTCCGCCGCATGATGAGCATTTTTTTCTGGTAGATAATGAAGCGTTTGAGCACATCCACGAGGGCGCCGCTCTTTTCGCCGGCCCGCACGGTAGCGGTATAAAGCGGCGAGAAGTAGGCCGGGTGCTCGGCCATGGCATCCGAGAGCGTTGATCCGTTTTTGATCCCGTGGATGATGCCCTCGAGCGTTGTCCGGAAACCCTGTTGTTCGGTGCGTTTGTGCAGAATCTCGAGGGACTGGAGAATGGGAAGACCCGCCTTGATGAGCGTGGTGAACTCCTGGTTAAAGACGAGAAAATCTTTTGCGCTGCCGCGAACGCCCAGTCCAAAAGCTGTTTTTTTTCTCTCAAGGCTTAAAACCAGGTAACCCCTGGCTTCGAGGCTCTGGCGAAGCTCATTGGCATCCCCTGCCGTGGTCTCATCGGCAACGGATGTCCCGTCTTCCCGCACGGCTTTATAGGTAAATACAGGCATATTTAAAATAATACCAGATATGCCATTGCTAAGTCAATAATTGTATTGCAGAAATACGACGCAGGGGAACGGCGCGCCGTGCCCCTGCTATGTTTTGTATTACCGGAGGCTTTTCCAGAACTTTTTCTGAATGGCGGTGATCTGTCGGATCACCTGTTCCGAGGCGGGGGATGCGTTGGTCTCGACAGGCCGGCGCGGCCTGCCCAGGAGCGATTGGAGCACGGCGTCGACCCCGTCCCTCAGCCCGTCGGGATTATAGCCTCCTTCGAGGGTGAGCAGGACCTTGCCGGAACATGTGTCTTCGGCGATGGTTTTAACGATGTCCATGAGCCCGCCGAATCCCGCGCCCGTTATCTTCATGCCGCCGAGGGGGTCTTTGAAATACGGGTCAAAGCCCGCTGAGACGAGAACCAGTTCCGGCCGGTACTCGAGCGCTATGGGTTTCAATATCCTGTCGTAGATGTTGATATACTCGGCATCTCCGAAGCCGGTCGGCAGGGGAGCGTTCACAATAAACCCCTCACCCGGTCCGCTCCCGGTCTCGTTGAAATTTCCCGTGCCGGGGTAGTAAGGATACTGGTGCGAGGAGAAGAAGAGCACACCGGGGTCTTCGTAAAATGCCTTTTGCGTTCCGTTGCCGTGGTGCAGGTCCCAATCAACGATCAGGATCCTTTTGAGCCCGTGTTTTTTTTTCGCGTATTCCGCGGCGATCGCAACATTATTAAAAAGGCAGAACCCCATGCCGCTGTCGGGTTCCGCGTGATGGCCGGGGGGGCGGACGAAGGCGAAGATCGAGTTCGGAGCTCCCCCGATAGAGACGTTCGAGGGCAGGCTGCGTTCGGAGTTCGGAGTCTGGATCCTGTCCACGGCCTCGAGCAGCCCGCCGACCGCGAGCCGCGCGATCTCGTACGAGCGGGCCGAGAGGCCGGTATCCGCATCCAGGTGGGAGGACGGTCTTCCCTCGGTATTTGCCACGGTCTGGATGTAGGAGGGATCATGGATGAGTGCAAGTTCAGATTGAGCGGCAAGGCGGGGAGGGACCAGCGGGAGTCCGCCGTAGTTCCGATCGATGAGATCGTCGATGACGCGGAGCCGGGCCGGGCTTTCCGGATGGCCTTCTCCGGGATCGTGTTCACGGTAGCGGATGTCCCTGATTATCGCAACGGTCATAATGATTCGATGTACTTCTGGAGCGCGCCGGCATCGGGAAACTCGTCCGGCAGTTTAAGGTCGGGCATGCAGACCAGCAGCACCTTCCTGACGAGGGCCATGACGCTGAATCGCATGAGTTCCTGCAGAAAGGCCTCGGAGGCATTTTCTATCATCAGGTTTTCGTGATACCAGCCATGCCCCCGGGGCGAGACATCCGCACAGACCTTTTCGTCGGCGCTCTTCGGCGTGACGCCCTTTTCGAGGGCAAAGGCGGAAACGTCCGCCCTCAACAGCTGGAGGCCTTTAAATGCCGGGTTTGAGCAGATCCCGAAGCTGCTCCGGGTGAGCGAGGCAAAGCGGGCTATGTTGATCGATAAACAGCAGAGAAAGGACCCCTGCAGCCCTTCCGGCACGGGCCGGAAGATGATGGACAAAAAATCATTTTTATATTCATGCGACGGAACGGATTCCCGCTTGTTCATGTTATCTTGACTTCGAAGACTTTGTCGTTTTTTTCTTCGTGGCGCTCCTGGAAGTGGTTTTGGCCTTTGTAGCGGACTTTATCTTTGCTTTCGTTTTACATTGTTCCAGCGCGAACTTCATTTTTTCCACTTCCTGGGTGCGCTCTTCGAGCCATTGGGACAGCTTGGCGTTGTCCGTTTTGAGCAGTTCGAGCTCCTGTTTGACGGCCTTGAGTTCGGACTTGGCTCTGCTTGCATAGACAAAACTGAAGACCAGGAGGATCACTACTGCAGCGGCGAGGGCCAAAAATATGACCTTGGCTTTCTGCGCCGCATCACCATTTTCACCTCGATCCATTCTGTCCATCTGCGCCCCCTTGACTGGTGTCTTTTCGTTCTCGTTCTCGTTCATGTATATCGTTTCACCTCGAACCTGAAAAGATTGACCGGCGACCCCTGCGGAATGCCGGCCTTTTGCATGGCAATGGAGATCTGATCCTTCACGGTGTCCACGCCTTCGAGGTCCGGCAGGAGCAGACCCCGTCTGCCCCCCGCCTGCACGATCACGCCGTACCGCCTCGCGTCAAGGCCGCTCATGTCCGCGACGGGCTCCGGCGGCGTGAGCACGTCCACGGTGTATTCTATCCGGTCGAGCTCCTCCGTCCGCACGCAGAGGAAGCGTGGATCGCAGGTCGCGGCGCTGATCGCGTTTCTGACCGTTTCATGCGCTATCGTCGGCTCCGTGGGCTGGAAGGTGCCGATACAACCGCGGAGGCTGCCGTTGATCTTCAAGCAGATAAAAACGCCGGCGCGTTCCTTAAGGTCCGGGGGCAGACCATCTTCCCGGAGAGGCAATGTTTTGCCTTCCCGCACGTAGAACTCGACGGCGTCCTTTGCGATTTTGACGAGGGGATGCATTACATCTCCCGCTGCACCACGTAGTCCGCAAGCGCCATGAGCGCCTGGCGCGGCGGCGAGTCAGGGAAAACAGCGAGGTTCGCTTTCGCTTCGTCGGAAAAGGATTGCGCGACGCGGAGCGCGTCATCGACGGCGCCGTACCGTTCCATCAGCCCGAGCGTCTCCGTAAGATCGCCGGCGGAGATCGTATCGGCCTCGAGAATGCTTTTGAGACGGGCTTTCTCTTCAGGGGCCGCTTTCCGGATCAGCGAGATGAGGGGCAGGGTCACCTTGCCCTCGGCAAGGTCCTTGCCGAGCACCTTGCCGAGGCGCTGCTGGTCGGCGGCGTAGTCAAGCGTATCATCGGTGATCTGGAACGCAAAGCCAAGCTTCTTCCCGTATGCCGTGAGCGCGTCCTCCTGGGACAGCGGGGCTTTGCTGATGATGGCGCCGAGTCTGCAGGCGGCGGAGATGAGCACTCCCGTTTTGCACTCCACAAGCCGGAAGTAGTCGGCCTCGGAGATGTCGACGTTCTGGATATGCATGAGCTGAAGGACCTCGCCTTCGGACATGGCCGTGGTGGTTTCCGAGAGGACGTCCATGACGCGCTGGTTCTGGATGCGGACGGCGTGATAGAGCGCCTTGGAGTACAGATAGTCGCCGACAAGGATGCTTGCCTGGTTTCCCCAGAGGGAGTTTGCCGACGACCTGCCGCGCCGGATCTTCGCCTCATCGACCACGTCGTCGTGAAGAAGCGAGGCCGTATGGATGAATTCCACAACGCCTCCGAGGGTGTACTCGGAACTGTGGTCCCGGTATCCGCAGAGCCGCGCCGACAGGAGGTGCAGGAGGGGACGGAAGCGTTTGCCTCCCGCTCCCAGGATGTATTTTCCAACCTGCCGGATCAGCGCAACGTCGGTGCCCAGGCTCTCATGGATGTGGTGCTCCATGCGCTCCATGTCGGATTTGTATTCATTCAGGATGTCCTGGAGTGTGGTGATCATTTTCATATGCCGGGATGAAATTGCTAAGAAATAATAGGGGAGATGGCCTGTATTGTCAAGGCTTTTCTCTGTAAGGATGCTTCACCGCGGAGGGCGCAGAGCAGGGAAAATTCCAAATTACAAATCCCAAATCACAAATAATCACCAATGACCAAATCTACAATAACCAAACAGCTTTGAACGCGGCTATAGAAAGTTATTTGATTATTGGTGCTTGGTCATTGAAATTTGTTTGTTATTTGGTGCTTGAGATTCGGTGTTTTACCGAGGGACGGCGTTACAGCTTCATCGCCTCATACACCTCTTCCAGGGTCTTCTGTGCCACGACGCGCGCGCGGTCGGAACCTTCGGCGATGATCCCGGTGATCTTCTTCGGGTCCGCGGAAAGCGCCTTTCTCCGTTCATGGATGGGGGCGAGGTAGGCGAGGAGGTGCTTCAGCAGTTCCTTTTTATCGTCCACACACCCGACGCCGGCCCGGCGGCATTCCACGTTGATGTGGTCCTGCCATTCCCTGGGGGCAAAGATCCTGTCGAGAACGAAGAGAGGACAGACATCGGGATTTCCCGGGTCCTGCCTGCGTACGCGCGCCGGGTCGGTGACCATAGCCATGATCTTTTTGGCAATGACCTCGGGGCTGTCCGAAAGGTTGATGGTATTGTCGTAACTCTTGCTCATTTTGCGGCCGTCGGTGCCGAGGAGCTTGGGATGCCGGGTCATGAGGGGCTGCGGTTCAGGGAGGGTCTCGCCGTAGAACGAGTTGAACCTCCGGCAGATCTCGCGGGTCAGTTCCAGGTGAGGAAGCTGATCGATGCCCACGGGCACGAAGTCCGCTTTATAGATGAGGATGTCCGCGGCCTGGAGCACGGGATAGCCGAGAAATCCGTAGGTATGAAGGTCCTTGTCCCGTATCTCCACCATCTTTTCCTTGTAGGTGGGAACGCGCTCAAGCCAGGGCAGGGGCGTGATCATGGACAGGAGCACGTGGAGCGCGGCGTGTTCGGGGATATGGGACTGCTGGAAGATGACGCATTTTTCCGGGTCGATCCCGGCCGCGATCCAGTCGATGACCATCTCACGGGTGAAAGCGCGCATTTTGGACGTGTCGGCATACTGCGTGGTCAGGGCATGCCAGTCCGCGATGAAGTAGTAGCACTCGTACTCGTCCTGGAGCTTCCGCCAGTTGTCGAGGGCGCCCATGAGGTTTCCGAGGTGCA
>DATDRO010000086.1:0-6073 GCA_035291685.1 Nitrospirota bacterium
ACCCGCTCCTGTTCTCCGCCGGAGAGCTGAGAAGGCAGTCGTTGAGATTTACCGTCCATACCGACCTTGCCGAGGGCGGTTAGGGCGCGGTCTTTTCTTGTGCCGTTCACCCGGGGCTGGACGGCAAGCGGGAGCATGACATTTTCAAGCGCCGTGAGGTAGGGCACAAGGTAAAACGACTGGAAGACAAAGCCGACGTACTCCCGCCTGAAATCCGCAAGCCGGTTCGGACCGAGCCCGGTCAGATCGATCCCGTCTACCGATACCACGCCGGACGATGCGCGGCTGAGTCCGCCGATGATCGAGAGCAGGGTGCTTTTGCCGGAGCCCGACGGCCCCATCACGGCAACGAACTCTCCGGAACCGATGGTGAGCGAAATATTGTTCAGCGCGGCATACTTGTCTTCGCTTGCCTGGTAAACTTTTGACGCGTTTGAAAGTTCAATAAAAGACATGTCGACTCCTAAAAATACGCAGTGGGCATGGCGCATAGGGTTTTGCTCTCTGCCCTCTGCCCTTACAGCATCCTCAGCGCCTCAACAGGGTCAAGCCTGCTCGCGCGGACCGCGGGATAGATGCCGGCCGCGAGTCCCACGATAACCGACGCAATAAGCGCAGCGGCAGCCAGGAGCGGGTTGAACGGAAACGTGAGATTATAGGCGCTCATAAGGTACGGCGCGATGAACCGCGGACTGATGATGCCGACCGCGTATCCAACACCTCCCGCGAGCAAACTGATGAAAAAAGCCTCGGTGAGCAGAACGAGGATGATATGGCCGGTGCGAAAGCCGATCGCCCGGAACAGGCCGACCTCCTGTACCCGCTCCCTGACCGCCGCGGTCATGGCGAAGAAGATGATCATCCCGGCCACGATGAGGAGCAGGACCGAAATGCCGAGGGAAAATTTGTGAAAATAGTGCATGGCCTGCATCTTGAGCTCCATGGTCTCCTTGACGGCCACGACCCTCGCGCCCGGAAGGGCCGAAGATAGCTGCGATACCATGTCGCCGATCGGGCATCCGCTGCAAAGCGCCGACAGCTCAATAAGACTGACGGCATTTCCTTTGTTGAAGCGCTGTTGGACCCACCGGATGTCGGCGAAGAGAAGGCCATCGTCCTGGGATCCCGTGCTGTCGAGCACGCCGGAAACGCGGAGCTTGTCTTTCCCGAAAAGAATAACGTCGCCGGGAGAGACCTTGAATTGGGCTGCTGCGTCCCTGCCGAGCAATATGTCTCCGCTCCTGTCCGGCTTCATTCCCGCGGAAAGCCTCCACCATTTCTTGAGCCTGAATTCCGCGCCAAAATCCACGCCGGCGACCAGCACCTTTTTGCCCTTGATCTTCGCCACGACGAGCAGCTTCGGCGCAATCGTGCTGATGTTCTGGTTGTTCTGTATGGAGCGTATCCTGCGCTCATCATCCGTCGTGAGCATTCTGCCGCCGGTGTTCACGGCGGAAACGGTGAGGCCGCCGTACGACAGGGGGAGGTCTTCCGAAGCGGGAAGCACGAGGATGTTCGCGCCGAACTCATCGAGCGAATGCATGACCTCCCTGTTCATGGCGTCGCCGATCGAGGTAAGGGCGACGGCGGCCCCGATGCCGATCGCGAGGCCCGATATGAGAAAGAAGGTACGCCCCTTTTTCCTGCGGATGTTGTGTGCGGCTATTTCGATCAGATTCATAGATCCTCACCTTTGGACCAAGGCAACCGGGTTGCCGTCAGCATGGGGCATAGCGCATAGTGCATGGCGCAAAGAGCGCAGAGTAAAAAGCTATGTCTGCTCAGCTCTATGCCCTCTGCTCTTTGCCCTCCCTATCAAAAATACTTTGCCCCTGCCTCAAGGTCCTTTGTTTTCAGCACCACGACCTGTCCGGCCATCTTTTTGGCGAGCGGGATGGGATTGCATCCGCCGGTGACAATGCCGATGGTGTCGTACTTGAACGACATGCCGCAGTTGTTGCAGATGACGGTGTTGGCCTCCTGCCGGTAGCCGCGTTTCGCGCGAAAACAGTTCTGACAGGCATCGAGCGCCGCCCGTACGCCGCCTTCGGCATCGCGGAGAAGGAAAAATCGAATGGCCTTGTCGCTCGTTTGATATACATAGAAGTGAGGGGTCCTGTCATCCAGGTCCGCGAGGGGGACCCGCACCTCGCCGTTTTCCTGCTTTACCTGCGCAGCGGGTGAGGCACTGTCAGCCGTGCCGGCATGAGCAGCGGCCGATTTCATCGTGGATCTATTGCTGGTGATCGTGTAAAACACCCACAGGGCAAGAACGGCGAAGAGCACGCTTCCAGCCAGCGCCGCGGTCTTTACCCACTTCCTGTCCCGCGCAAGTACGCGCTCTTTCTTCTCGTCAAGTCCTGCGCCGGTCTTTAACGCGGCCTTCCCGCACTTTTTGCAATACTCCGCGCCTTCATTGACCTCAACGCCGCATTTACCGCAGTTTTTCATGGCAACCTCCCTTATGCATCTGAAATGCAAATTGTAAATCGTAAATTGCAAACTGTAAATGTATTTTATTACTCAGGGCACAAAGTTGTTTGCTCTCCCCCTTTAGCAAAGGGGGGCAGGGGGATTTGAATATGTGGAATATTCTCCTCAATCCCCATTCTCCAACGGGGGAAAACACTTGAACCCGGCATTGATACAGCGAACAGTACCATCATCTCTCGGTTATCTTCCCGTTCTGATACTGCAGGGATTTAACTGTTTTGCCGGCCCTGATGATATCAACCTGAACGTGGCATCCGAAATCAGTGACCCTGGCGCCGGCCTCTCCGCCGCCGAGCTTCTCCCGCCAGTACGCGAGGCCCGCATCTGCTATAGATCTCTTCATCTCGGGTGTGAGTCTTCCGCTCAGGGATGCTCTCGCATTCTGGGCTGCCGCATCCGTTCCTCCGGGCGAAAAGAACCTGTAGTAACCGATGACGATGAAGACAAGGAAAAAAGGCACGAGGAAAAACGCGGAGAAATACGGCCTTCCCGATGCGGCAGAAGAGACCTTCTGTTCACGGCCGAGCGGCTGACCGCACCGGGCACAGCATATTGCATCGGGTTCATTCGTTCGGTTGCACTCAGGACAATTCAAGGTCAATTCTCCGCTGGACCACAAGAGTTTCAACGCTGATTATTTTGCAAGACCCTTGCCATATTTGTAAAACATGATAAATCAGACAGATAAGGGGAAGCCCCGTGAGCATAAGGCCGCGGGACTGAGGCATATGATACAAAAGCGGCAGGAGAAAAGACAAATAATATTTATAACAGAGTTCATTTTTTGCCCTCAATTACCTTAACATACTGCATCCTCAGGCTGAACAGAACATTGTCGAGCAATGCTTGTTCCTCCGGGGTCAGGTTGCCCCTGGTTCTCTCTTTCAGCATTCCGAGCATGTTGATCATCTGCTGGGCGGCAGGCAGATTTTGCTCAGGTTTGTTGGTCTGAGGATTCGGCATGTTTCCCATGCTGATCTGTGCCGTGCTCGCAAGAGAAATGACAAGCGCTGAAAAATCGAGTTCCGGCAGGGACCCTGTCCCTTTCTGCCCCTGTGTTTGAGCGCTGTCAACAGGTTTCTGTTCGGCAGGCCCGGGCTGTTTCGTCGGCGTTTCTCCCCTGGTTTCTGATGCGTCCTGCGATGCAGACGTTCTTCGATCGCGTATAGTGAACTCTTTTTCCTGTTTCTCTTCCATGGATATGATGACCCCCCTGATGCGAAATTCACATTCTTGTGGTATAGTTACACGCATGGCCGTTGTCTGTCAATATGAATGTAACAAGAGGTTTTCGAGAAATCCGCCTTTTGTCTCCCTGAACCGGGCAAAGGGTCTTACATCATAATGAATTTATAAGATTCTTCATTAATAATTTAGAAGGATGTTTCTTTCTTTATTGAAATTTCTCGAAAACACGCGCAAGGCGATATTTATCCGTTTGGCCAGATGATCCGGGGCATCTCCCTTGAGTGGGTAATAAATCATAAGGAAGTGTGTTTGTCTCACAAAACGTTACAAATGTTCCACCTGTCCTAAAGTGCAGGTGACAATCGCCGGGTTTTAGTATATTCTTTGTTTCAACAACAAAAAGTAGTACGATAGTTATTCGAAGAAATTGGACACATGATGCCAACGGTAAAAAGGAAAATGAGCGAAGGCGGAGAAAACAGCAAAAGCACTCTTTCGCAACGCGAATGTGAGGTGCTCGGCCGGATAAAAGATGGCATGAGAACTACTGACATTTCCGAAACCCTCAGCATATCCGAACGGACGGTCAAATTTCATATCAAGAACATCAAACAGAAGCTCAACGCCGGAAGCCGCGCGCACGCCGTGGCGATCGCTTTAGAGCGGAAGCTGATTGATACCGTGAAACATGTCTGAAACAGCAGACAGCATGAATGTATTTGAGAATATAACTTTCTAAAAGGAGGAAATATTTATGGTTACAAAGTTTTTTTGTAAAAGGGTTTCACTGTCAGTCTTAACGTTCATGATGTTGTTCCTTCTCTTGTTTAGCGCCGGATGTGTAACGCTTCCGCCCCCGGATCCGAACAACCCCGTTGCTAAAGTTGCCGTGCTGCCCATGGCTAATGAGACCGCCGACATGGACGGCTGCACGTTCGTCAGGGTCGCATTTCACCAGATTGTCCCGAGCAGGTACTATGAAGCCATATCGCTGGACCAGACAGACCAGATGCTGAAAGATAAGATGGGCATCACTCTCGGCGGGCAGCTCGATTTCACCAATCCCGGCGTCGGCGCTCCCTCGCCCCAGGAAGTGGCAAAACAGTTGGGTGTCGACGGCCTGTTCTATGGAACGGTCATGGACTTCCAGCACCTCATAACGGGCTTCTATAATAAGAAGAACGTCAGGGTAAAATTCAAGCTTATAAATGCGAAGAACGGCGAAGTCATGTGGGAAAAAGAAGAGCAGCAGAGCCAGTCAGAATTCAACTTGTCGCTGAGCGGCGCAATACAAGCGGTTGCGAACAAGGCGGTCGAAGGCGCCGTCAATACAGCGTTCAGGGTAAATCCTCTCCAGGCGGAGACCAACCAGGTGGTTCACAAATTGCGGTCTACCATTCCATCCGGCCCGGTAGCGCCCCGGCAATAGAAAGTATTTTAAAATTATAACTCTTAAGGAGGCGGCACCATGAGATCACCGGTATACAAACTTTTTGCATTACTGATAGTCGCAGCGCTCTCGTTCATCCTGAACGGCTGCTCAGCCACCATGTCGGGTGCGACCAGGGACGACACGACCCTGACCGACACAGGCAAGGAACTTGAGCAGGCGGGTATTAATGTTCAGGACTATCGAGGACCGAAAATGAGGATCGGTGTCGTGAGCTTTGAGAACAAGACGCCGTCCAAGAGCTTCGGCATCGGCGAGGCCGCCAGCGACATTCTCGGAACAATCCTGCAGAAGACCAACCGCTTCATCATCATTGCGAGCCAGGACATGAAGCACGTCCTTCAGCAGCAGGCGGCGGGCGCTTCGGGCATGATCAACCCGGATACCGCCGCAAAGCTCGGCCAGGTGCTCGGCCTGAATGCCATTGTTTCGGGCGCCATTACCGCGTATTCCGAGGCGGAGGAAGGCGGCGATTACGGTTTGTTTAAATCGAAAAAGCAGATCGCACGCATCACTGTTGATTACCGGGTCGTGGACACCACAACCGGCGCTCAAATCCTGGCCAATTCCGGCGCCGGTATCTATGAGAAGAAGATCAGCCAGGTACTGGGCATGGGATCGAGGGCCAGCTACGATACGGCGCTGCGCGACGGCGCGCTCCGCGACGCCCTCACCAAGGCCACGGTGAACATCGTCAAGCAGCTTGAGAAGAGAAAATGGTCCGGCAGGATAGCGTCGTCAAAAGGCAAACAGATCTACGTTAATGCCGGCGCAAAATCCGGCATCAATGTCGAGGACAAGCTTGCCGTCTATCGCCCCGGCGATGATATTATTGATCCCAGCACCAAGGTGAAGATCGGCACGGAGGAGACGTTCGTCGGCGAGATCAAGATCATACAGAACGATCTCGGAGACAGCGGCGACATGTCCCTCGCCACACCG
>DATDRO010000087.1:0-6562 GCA_035291685.1 Nitrospirota bacterium
AAGCGCAGCGAGCCCTTGGATTTAATGGTTAAGGCTCCTTTAAACTATTTTAAGCGAAGCAGCACTTGCTGCCACTCAACAAGCGCTGCAATAACTATTAGTATTATGACAAAACATGTTTTAAAAATCCGGTATCTATCCATTATTTGTCTTAGTTCAATATGTGCGGTTTCGCCAGCTTCAGTCGTATCTTTCACAAGCGAAAATAAAACCGGTTTGATATTGGATATTCCTTCCATTAGAGTGCTTACGTAAAAACGGCCCCGCCTTGTAACTATTTCTACAAACATCATTTTTGATCGAATCATTATAATTTCAGCTGTATTAATGCATGTTCTTCGTATGAGGCTGTATAGTTTGATAGAACCATCTTCAAGAAATGATATTCTATAGGCTGTTGTTAGAAATTTATATAAACAATAAGCCGTTAAATACCAGATTAAGGCACGTGGAAAATATCGTATGCCTCCAGTGTGATAGGTTGGATCAATAATTTGCTGTACAGTGATATCACTAAGAATAAATAATCCAACACCTATTATAACGATATTTATCCAGTGTACTGAATAGCTTTTCATTTCTTCCCTTAACAGTGATTATCTGAGAGGCCGTTTGGTAGATCTTTTCCGCGCGATTACAGAGAAAAACAACGTATGAAATCAGCAGCCAGCATCCGAAGGAGTTTTTCTCCTGACTCCTGACCCCTGAGTTCCAGTGTTACGTCTCCGTCAAATCCGTTGATTCTGACCCTCTCTTTTTCCCGAAAATACGCGCGCCGAGAATACCGATCTCATACAGCAGGTAGATGGGAATGGACATCATGGTCATGTTGAACACATCGGGCGTTGGCGTGATGATCGCGCCGAGTACGAACGCGATGAGAAAGGCATACTTGCGGAATCTGGCCAGGGTCGCGGCGCTGATGATCCCCATACGGCTGAGCAGAATGATAACGAGCGGAAGCTCGAAGACCGCGCCCGATCCCAGGAGAAATTTCAGCGTGAAGTTTATATACTGACCGATGGTGATTATCGGCTTCAGATGCGCGGTCTTATAGCCGATCAGGAACGGAACGGCCAAAGGGAGGAGAAGAAAATAGCAGAACAGGACACCGATCGCAAAAAACAGGGTGGAGAAAAATACGAAATGTCCGGCGTACCTGCGCTCCTTCGGCAAAAGGCCCGGCGAAATGAATTTCCACACCTGAAGAAGCAGGACCGGAACGACCAGGACCAGGCCGGCCACGAACCCGATCTTCAGATGGGCCATGAAGGGTTCTGTCAGGGTAGAGAAAAAGAGCTCCTGCGTTACCTTGTGGGGAGTGAAAAAGATGAACGGGAACGACGAGTGGAAGCCCAGCTTCATGTTCATGGGCACCATGAGCAGGCCGAGTATCTCTTCAGAATAATTGAAGCAGACGCCGAACCCAACCGCAACGGCGATAAGGGAAATGACTATCCTCTTGCGGAGTTCTTCGAGGTGGCTCCAGAAGGGCATCCGGGTTTCTTCATCCTTGGGGGTTTCCGTGTCCATGTCCCTCTTTTTCCTTCTTTTCCTTTTCCTGTCTCTCTTTTTCCGCTGCCTCGATCTTCGCAACATCCATGGACTGTTCGGCGCTTCGCATCTCCGACTCGATCGACTCCTTGACCTCCTGAGACGCCTTCTTGAACTCGGCGATGCCGCGGCCCAGGGATTTGCCCAGGTCAGGCAGCCGCTTGGGGCCGAAAACAACAAGGGCGATGACAAAAATAATGATCAGCTCGGGAATTCCCAGACCAAACATAACGCACCTCCAGTGCGGAATGCGAAAAAGAAACTACACGTTCAACCCGTCACACTCCGCGCTCCGAATTCCGCACTCCGAACTTACTTCTTCTCCGGCCTCATCTCGACCACCGCCTTGATCTCCATGGGCCTGCCCTGGCGCAATATCTTGAGCGTAACGGTCTTGCCGATGTGGCCGAAGGCAACCATCCTCGGCAGCTCGGACGGATCGAGTATCTTCTTGCCGTCAAGCTCCACGATCACGTCGCCGCGCCGCAGACCCGCCTTCTCGGCAGGTGCTCCCTTGACGATCTCAGTAACGAACGCGCCGACCGGTTCCTGGAGGCCGGCGGCAGCGGCAATTTCGGGCGTAACCTGCTTGGCCGACACGCCGAGCCAGCCCATGTCGGGCCTTCCTTTCTCCTTGATCGAGGGAAGCACGCTTTTCACCATGCTGATGGGAATGGAGAATCCCAGATTCTGTCCCGTTGCAATGATGACCGTGTTGATCCCGACGACATCCCCCTTGATATTGAAGAGGGGGCCGCCGCTGTTCCCTGGATTGATGGCCGCGTCCGTCTGGATAAGGTCATCATACGGCCCGATGCCGATCACCCGTCCCTTTGCGGAGACGATGCCGGCGGTCACGGTGTGCGACAGGCCGAACGGGTTACCGATGGCCACGACCCAGTCCCCCACCTCGAGTGCGTTCGAATCTCCCAGGACCACTGCGGGAAGTCCCGCGGCCTCTATCTTGATAAGGGCGATGTCGATCTCGGGAGACCTGCCGATGAGCTTTGCATCGAATATACGGCCGTCTGAAAGCGACACCTTGATGTCCGTGGCCTTGTCCACAACATGGTTGTTCGTCAGGATGTAGCCGTCGGGGCTGATGATGAACCCCGAGCCGAGGCTTTGCCTGACCTGCTCCTGCTGCGGCATGCCCCCGAAAAAATGCTTGAAGAACTGGTCCATCTGAGGGTCGCCGAAGGGAGACTGCTGCTGCACCTTCACCACCTGTTTCGTCGAAATGTTGACCACGGCAGGCCCTTCTTTTTTGACCAGCGGGGCAAATGAGTCCGGCGCGGGAAGGGCGTTCGACAGAAGAGGGAACAGGAATAAAGACACAAGCGCGATAAAGGATGATCGAGAGAGCCGCTTCATGAATGACCTCCTTAATTATTATAGAATGGTTTGACATAAATAACACGGAGGCATGGAATAGTCAAGAAATTTCCTGAAAACACGTTGAACACGGCTGCGTGAGGAGGCCGAAGATGACGACCTGACGGTTTTCTGAAGCAAAGAAAACGTCCGGGGTCTACAAGGCGACCCGAATGACCGTCTTTACGTTCCCCCGCGCGTTGAAATCGCCGACAACCTCGAGGCGCCGCGGTTTGAGGCTTTTCTTCAATACGTCGAAGATAAGGTTCGTGGCTGCTTCGTGGGATATGCCCTTGTCCCGGAAACTGTTCAAATAGAGCTTCAGGCTCTTGAGTTCGACCACCTTCTTACCGGGGGTATACGTGATCTTTATGATTGCAAAGTCCGGGTATCCCGAGCGGGGGCAGAGGCACGTGAACTCCGGATAGGATATATCAATGACATAATCCCGGTCCGGACAGGGATTGTCCCATATCTCGAGCTTTGATCCTTTGACCGCCTTTTCGCCGTATTTCATGGGCCTCATTTTAACCGATTTGCTGTTTTTATGCAAAGAGGAAAATATCTCTCGATTTATTTTAAGTTGTTTTTTGTCGGCGTTGAATATATAATTCCGATGAACGCCACGAGAGAGAGGTAGAGTACCCATGACCCATGCGTTTAACTGCATCGCCACCGGCATCGGCAGTCTGCCGATCACGAACGCGGACAAGGCGGTAGAACTGTCGCTCGGATATGTTCCTGAAGTGCCGATCTGGCCCCAGCTCCCGCTCAAGGATATCCGGGAGCAATTTTGCGAACAGTACAGCGAGGCCCTGCCGGGTATTGTTCTGGACAGCGCGAAGAAGCGTTTTTACTTCGACACGTCCAAGGACCTGTCGCCGGAACTGGAGCGGTTCTTCGAAAGATATATTGCAAAGGACTACGAGTTCTTCAGGATTTCCGAGGCCTATGCCTCGGGATTTTACGCCTTGCTCCGCGCTCTGAAAAAGGGGCTCCCCAAAGGCGTGCGGTTCCTGAAGGGACATGTCACCGGTCCGCTCACCTTCGGCATAACCGTAAAGGACCAGACAGGCAAGGACATCCTCTACAACGAGATGCTGTTCGACGCGATCACCAAGGGACTCGCCATGAAGGCGGCGTGGCAGGTAAAAACCTTGAAGCAATTCGGCGTTCCTGTCGTCATCTTCGTCGACGATCCGGCGATGTCGGCCCTCGGGTCGGCCTTTTACGCCATACCTTCCGAGACCATAACGGAAAAGCTGAACGAGGTCATCGACGCGATCCACGAGCAGGGCGGCATCGCGGGGATCCATTGCTGCGGGAACGCGGACTGGCCCATGCTCTTTAAGACAAAGGTGGACATCGTGAACTTCGACGCCTTCGGGTATATGGAGAAGGTCCTGCTCTATCCCGGGGACATCAAGACCTTTTACGCACGCAACGGCGCACTCGCGTGGGGCATCGTCCCGACATCGGAATTCACGGGAAAAGAAACGGCGGATGGGCTCATCGCGAAGCTTGAGGACGGCATGAAGCGGCTTGAGGCCGCGGGCATCGACCGCCGCGTGATCCTGAAGCAGTGCCTCCTCACGCCGGCGTGCGGAATGGGCAGCCTCACGCCTGACAAGGCGGAGGCGATCCTCAAACTGCTCAGGGAAGTGTCGGATAGAATGCAGAAACTCATTGCAAAATGAAAACTGCAGATTGCAAAATGCAAAATGATTACGAGAACGGGATTTTTTTCACTTTTTCATTTTGCATTTTGCATTTTTCCTTTTGACTTATATTCTCATGCCTCAACGCTTACATTTCATACGGTTTCTGTCCATCTCTCTCGCGCTCCATGTGGTGGTTCTTACGGCCGTCTTTTTTCTGTCAAGGGCCGCTGAGGAACGTACGCCCCCGCCGATGCCGGTCCGGATCGTGAACCTTCCGCCTGAGGCGGTGAAGAGGCTGCCGTTCATCGAGCGGCCCGCCCCGGTTCCGCAGCGAAGTATTCCTGCGCCCAGGAAGTTCGGCACGGGCGAAGAGGTGAAGCTGCCGAAGACCATGCCCCCGGCAGGGAAGCCTTCCGGGGCCGACGGCGGGAAAGCGGAAAAAGGAAAGGCCGCGCCCGGATTGGAGAAGGGGCCCTTGCCCTTTCTGACCCAGGCGGATATCGATAAACTCGCGCGCAAGGGCATGCCGGAGCGGAAACCCGGCGATGACTCCGTTACGCTCGATACGGATGAGTTCAAATTCATATCATACAACAGATGGCTGAAGATAAAAGTTGAAAGCACGCTCCGGTACCCCGAGCTCGCGGCCCGATCGGGTATGCAGGGCGTGCTCTACATACGGTTTGACATCATGAAAGACGGTTCTCTCGGAAACCTTGAACTTCTCAAGTCGTCAGGGTACAAGATACTCGACGATGAGGCCCTGCGCGCGATCCGGGCGTCCGCGCCCTTTCAGGCGCTGCCGGATGACTGGAATATGGAGCGCTTCTCCATACGGGCCGCGGTATTATTTTATTTGAGCGAGGTCTATGTAAGATGACGGACGTGCTCAAGATCGGCGCGGTCTTCGGCTTGATCGTGCTCCTGCTCCGCCTGCGGTGGAACCTCGGGCTGGTGATGCTGCTCGGCGCCGTTCTGCTCGGCGCCGTCTATCTCATCGGGCCGGTGCAACAGGCGAGGGTCATCCTTGCTTCGAGCATGGACCGGGTGACGATCGATGTCGTGGCCGCCCTCGCCCTCATCATGGTGCTTGAGAACATCCTGCGGAAAAAGGGGGTACTCAAGCGCATGATGGGGTCTCTCGTGAACGTGGCCCGCGACCGCCGCATCGCCATGGCCGTGCTCCCCGGCGTGATAGGACTGCTCCCTTCCGCGGGCGGGGCGGTGTTCTCCGCGCCCATGGTGCAGGAGGCCGCCGCCGACGCGGACATTACCCCTGAGCGCAAGGCATTCATCAATTACTGGTTCCGGCACATCTGGGAATACATCTCGCCGCTCTACCCCGGCTTCCTGCTCGCCGTTGCCGTCACGGGAACGCCGATCAACAAGTTCCTCCTGTCGCAGCTCCCCTTGCCGCTCACGGTCGTGGGGGTGGGCGCGCTCCTCGGCTTCAGGGGAATGACGGCGCAGCAGGAGCGGACAAAAAGCGACCTGAAGGAGATCAAGACGCTTTTTATCACCCTGCTGCCGATAACCGTTTCGCTCATCCTGGTCGTTTTTTTCAAGATGCGTCTGGCGATCGCGATGGCCGGCATCGTGGCCGCGATGCTTCTTCTCTACCGATATTCCCTGCGGGAGATGCTGGCAACGCTCCAGGAAAGCCTTTCGCTCAACGTCCTGCTCATGGTCGTCGGCATCATGGTCTTCAAGGGCATGCTCGAGGCCTCCGGGGCCATTGAGGCGCTGCCGCTCTTCTTTCAGAGGAGCGGGCTTCCGGTCGGGGTCGTCGTGTTCGCGCTCCCGTTCCTTGTGGGACTTCTCACCGGACTTACCGTCGGGTTTGTCGGGGCCACCTTCCCGATCATAACAGCCATGTTCGGAGGGCATCCCGGCCTGGGCGCGGTCACCTTCGCGTTCGCGAGCGGGTTCGCGGGGATCATGCTTTCACCAACGCATCTCTGCCTCCTCCTGAC
>DATDRO010000088.1:0-6184 GCA_035291685.1 Nitrospirota bacterium
GCCCGCCAGTATTGCCCCAAGCATGATTTCGAGCATATGTGTCCTATTGGTTACGCCCAACGCGCGGGTGACGCGCCGCTTGCGGCGCGTCGCTGTCGACCCGCTTGTTCAAGTAAGCCGCTCCGCGGCAGAAAAGCAAAACCAAATTCCTTCGTCTATCCCCACCTGATGTTTCCCGAATAATTTCTATGCTACCATACTTCTCCATTGCAGTTCAATCTTATTTCACAAGGAGAGTATGGTCATGGAAAACTGGTACGAGAAGTCCATCAAAGCACTGCAACTGAACGGTATGGCCGAGCGAACGCAGGATGCGTATGCGCGCTCGGTCAGAATGCTCGTCGAGCATTTCAACAAGACACCGGACGTCATCACCGAAGAAGAGCTGCAGGAGTATTTTCTCCATCGCAAGAACGCCTGCAAGTGGTCGTCCAACACGATGCGGATTTGCTATTCCGGCATCAAGTTCTTCTTCGTGAACGTGCTGCGGCGCAACTGGCATCTCCTGGACATCATCCGCGCTCAGACGGAGCACCGGCTGCCGACCGTGCTCAGCACCGAGGAAGTGCGCGGCATTTTCGCCAAGGTGACTTCGCTCCCCAATCACGCCTTCCTCTCCACAGTCTATGCCTGCGGCCTCAGGCTTCAGGAGGCCCGGTACCTCGAAGTCGCTGACATCGACAGCAGCCGTATGATGATCCACGTACACCGGGGCAAGGGGGCCAAGGACCGCATGGTTCCGCTTCCCCAGGCCACGCTCGCGCTTCTTCGCAAGCATTGGGCCACGCACAAGAACCCCCGGCTGATCTTTCCCGCCCTGGGACGGAACAACAAAAAAGGCTCGGATGGACAAACTCCCGTTGCCGTCAGTACGGTGCAGGGGGCGCTCAGAAGCGCGAAAAAGGCGGCAGGCATACAAAAGCGCGGCGTCTCCGTGCATACGCTCCGCCATTCCTACGCCACGCACCTGCTTGAAGCCGGCGTGAATCTGCGCGTCATTCAACGGTATATGGGCCACTCCCGGCTGGAAACCACGATGATCTACCTCCACCTGACGACCAAGGGCCAGGAGGACGCGTACAAGATCATTGACCAGCTTATGGCGGGGGTGTGATCATGGATACGGTCAACGCTATTTTCCGCGCCCATGCGCCGGAGTATCTGTCTCGCTTCGGCGACGCCATGCCTGATGAACACAAAAAAGCGATATCCGCGATCATCAACTGCCGCACTCCCGCATGCGGAACGACCTTCTTCCAATGCGAATCCTGCGGGGAACGGCATGCGATCCACCGCTCCTGCGGCAACCGCCATTGCCCGACTTGTCAGCACCATAAGATGCGGCAGTGGCTCGAAAAGCAGCTTGACCGCAGGATGCCGGGTCATCACTTCATGATCACGTTTACCGTGCCTGAGCAGATTCGCCGGTTCATCCGGAGCAATCAGCGACTGGCGTATGCCGCCCTGTTTCGGGCGTCTTCCGAAGCCATGAAAAAGCTGGCGCTGGATCCCAAGTTCATGGGCGGCGAGCTGCCGGGCTTCTTCGGGGTCTTGCACACCTGGGGCAGGACCCTGGAATATCATCCCCATATCCACTATATCGTCGTGGGCGGGGCGCTTTCATCCGACAGGCTATGGAAGCCGTCCGGATCGGAATTTTATGTGCCGGTTCAGGCCTTGTCTCCCATATTTCGGGCGAAGTTCAAAGACGAGATGAAGAAAGCCGGTCTCTTCGATCAAATCCCCGAAGAGGCATGGCAAATCGCCTGGAACGTTAACTCGCAGCCTGTGGGCGACAGCGAGGCAAGTCTCAAGTATCTCGCGCCGTATGTCTTCCGCGTGGCCTTGTCGAACAGCCGGATCAAGAAGGTCGAGGACCGCGCGGTCTTCATTCGATACAAACAAACCGGGAGCAACCGCTGGAGAACAATGGAGCTTGAGGTGATGGAGTTCATGCGCCGGTTCCTCCAGCACGTGCTGCCAACGGGGTTCATGAAGGTACGTTATTACGGCTTCCTGAGCCCGACGTGCAAAATACCGATCGAGCACATAAGGACGTTGATCGAATTAGCGTACGGCTTTGAGGTGACGGCGCCGGAGATTGAACCAACACCGCCGTTGCCCCGTCCGTTCTGCGGACGTTGCGGAGGTTTTCTTAAAGTACTATTTGTAGAGCTGCCGTATCAGCGCCTGGCGCGGGCCGGATAGCATCCGATGCCGGTATTGATGTAACAAAAAATTTCGCGTATACGCGCGACCCGGCGGTAATCATCCGCGCGGGCAACGCACCCGCTCGGCCGTTTGCCGGCGTAAGGCATTCTTTCGTGCACGTGCTTATGTGAAATATATCCGCGGTTTTGTGCTAATCAGGAAGTTCTATCCTTCTGCACTACAGAGATACTGCACATCCGGCCGTCACCGAGAACCACCCATCGAAGCATTACCCTATATATAGAAAGCATCGGCCATCGTCCTGCCGCTGCGGGCTTCTTGAACAATGGATTGAGGACGACGTGAAGATGTCGTCTCAATCCTTATAGGTTAGGCAGCTACACGCAATTTTTGCCATAAAATTATGCGCTTCCAGTGGTCATAAACCCAAATACTATGCCATCTACCCGACTTAAGCATTGCATATACAATATCACCGATATGCTTCGGAATGAATTCCGGATCGAATGTAACTGGATATTGCTTCTCATAATAGGCCAGGAGCATTAGCGGTGTACCATCACTTTGATAGTCAATTAGTGACTTTGATTTAAAACTGTTTATAAGCGGGATGTCCGATGAATATGAAGTGGCCACTGACTTTCCCGTCTTCGATGTAACGTCCAGCATCTTTGCAATGTCACCATCTGTGATTTCGACGAGTTCTGCACAGTAAGGTTTATCGCCGAGGAGACATGCGATATCCGGTCTCGGAATCCGTCGGCTCCGTACAGAGCCGGAGACTATCGGAAGTTGAGCCGCTTCACAAAACGCTTGGAAGATTGCCCTTTCGTGCGCTGCCTTCTTGTCTTCTTTGTTAAAAATCATTTGGCTTAGTTATCAGCCGGACGGATACCGCCCCGATAATTACGCAAATCCATTATTAATGAAACGGCATCCCGATCAAGTTGGATAGACCTTAAATGCTATCACCTTCAATGCGCTGTCGAAATCGGCGTCCTTGTGGAGCAGATACAGGCTATGTTCGATCGCTGTCTGTATGATAAGACAGTCAATGGTGCTGCCGAGGGTTATCCCCTTGCGCCGGCACTCAAAGTAGATTTTCGCTGCTGATGCAAAAGAATCCTTCGGGTCTTTTAGCGGGTAGAATATCTGGGTGTCGAGGTATTCCCTGACCTTCGTGAAATCCTTGTCCGTTTTGACCCCTTGCAGCACTTCCTGGTAGATGAAGGAATTGATCCCCCACGGAATATTGTCGTCAAGGATGCGTTGGAAGGCTGTGACGGCTTTTGTGTCTTTGCCGCCAAGATAATCGATCAGGACCGAGGTGTCAACGAGAACCACCGTGTCCCCCTTTGCGAAGCGCTTTGTAGTCGTAGTCCTTCTGGAAACCTATCGTGCCCCGAAGCTCACGCAGATCCCGCTTCCGGCGTACTGCGATCAGCTCTTCGAGCGCCTCGTGCACCAGGTCTTTTTTCGTCCTCGCCTTGGAGAACTTGAGGGCTTTCTTGACGAGCTCGTCGTCCAGCACGATATTCGTCCTCATTTTCATACACCTCCCAATACACATACTATAACACATTGTTGGAGGAAAGAAAAGACCGTATTTTGTGCCGTCTTGAGCCGCGCTGTTCGGTGGGTGGCCGGGGGACCGTCATTCCGGGCTTGACTAAGCCCGCCCCGTACTTGATACGGGGGAATCCAGAGGGTTCGCGGAGAAATTCTGGATTCCCGCTTTCGCGGGAATGACGAATATTGATTGCGGCTTTTCCATTACTTATGCAATCATCAATAATCATCGCAGGTCAGACATGCAAAGAGAAGACCTTCTTACCGGTCCGTCAGCGACACGACCTTCTGTTCCGAGGCCTTTTTCTCGCTCGCCATTTCGCACTTGCCGTCAAAGAGAACCCCCTCTTCGATGATGAGCTTGGGCGTCTTGATATTGCCCTGGATCGTGCCGGGCGCGAGGATGTGTACCTTCTGGCTCGCGTTAATATTGCCGAAGACCTTGCCGCTGCTGATAAGCGTGCCGATGGTGATCTCGCCGTGGAGGTACGCGCCGTCTCCGGCGATCAAGGTGTCCTTGGAAATGACCTCTCCATCCACTTTTCCGTCCACGCGTATGGTCCCTTCGAAGCTGAGCACGCCTTTAAATTCCGTGCCCTTTCCCAAAAATGCCGTGATCTCCGATTGATCCGGTGTGCCTGTACCCTTCTTCAACATGAACCCTCCTTGAATAACATAAAGTATGTTGAGCCCCGAATTGACACGAATTAAACCCGTAGCCAACAGATTTAATCTTCCACGTTTTTTTTATCTTCGTGAAAATTCGTGGCTAAGAAATCTTCTCAAGAATTCTATCCAGGTCTTCCGCCGAATAATATTCTATCACGATCTTGCCGCCTTTCGACTTGGCACTGATGCTCACCTTGGTGCCGAGCGCCTTTTTGAGCTTGTCTTCGACAGACTTAAGCTCATGGCTCACCCGGACCCGCTTCTCGTGTGGAGGGTTCTTGAGCTTCGAAGCAAGCGCCTCGGCCTCACGCACCGAAAGCCCCCTTGCCACGATCAGGGTAGCTGCGCTCACTTGATCGCGCACCCGCTCAAGGGACAGGAGAGCTTTGGCGTGCCCCATGCTCAGGGCCCCTCTTGCCAGCTCCTGCTTTATTTCCTTGGGGAGCCCGAGGATCCGTAAAAAGTTCGTTATCGTGGAGCGTTCCTTGCCTACCCTCTTCGCGAGGTCTTCCTGGGTTATTTTGAACTCATCCTGGAGCCGCTTGTACGCCTCGGCTGTTTCAAGAGGATTCAGATCTTCGCGCTGGATGTTTTCGATCAGCGCCATTTCGAGAAGTTCGCGCTTCGTGGCTTCCTTGACAAGAACCGGAATGGTCGAAAGTCCGGCGAGCTTTGCCGCGCGCCACCGCCGCTCTCCCGCGATCAGCGCATACCCGCCGCCTACCCGATGGACAATGACCGGCTGGATGACCCCCTGCTCTTTGATCGAGGCGGCAAGCTCTTTCAACTTTTCCTCGTCAAAGACCTTCCTGGGCTGATACTCATTCGGGATGATCTTGTTCAGCTCGAGCTCCATGATCCCGAGCGCCTGCTTTTCTTTATCGCCGAGCGCTGTCAGATCCGGAATGAGCGCGCCGAGACCCTTACCGAGGGCCACTTTTTGCATGACTGATGACCTCCTTCGCAAGCTCAAGGTAGCTCTGCGCGCCCCGGGACCTGATATCATAGAGGAGCGCCGGTTTGCCGTAGCTCGGCGCCTCGCTCAGCGCCACGTTTCTGTGGATGATGGTGGTGTACACCTTGTCCCTGAAATACTTGCGCACTTCATTCGCCACCTGTTCCGCAAGATTGTTCCTGCTGTCGTACATGGTAAGAAGCACGCCTTCTATGATGAGGGCCGGATTCAGGTCTTGTTTTATGAGCTTGATGGTGTTCATGAGCGCGGACAGGCCCTCGAGCGCGTAATACTCGCACTGAACCGGGATCAGCACGCCGTCGGCCGCGGTCAGCGCGTTAATGGTAAGCAGGCCGAGAGACGGCGGGCAGTCGATGAAGACGTATTCATAATTATCGCGAATGGACTGGATCGCTTTCTTGAGCACCCGCTCCCTGGCGATCATCTGGATGAGCTCTACCTCAACGCCCACGAGATCTATTCCGGCGGGAATAACGTCAAGCCAGGGAAAGTGCGTTGCCTTTTTTATCTCCTCGGCAGTGCGCTTGCCGGTATAAAGGTCATAGGTCGTGCCGGGAATATCCTTCCGATCGATCCCCATGCCGCTCGTGGAGTTGCCTTGCGGGTCAGAATCTATGAGCAGCACACGCTTTTCAGCAGCGGCGATCGATGCGGCCATGTTCACGGCCGTGGTGGTCTTTCCCACCCCGCCTTTCTGATTGGCGATAGCAATAACTTTGCCCATGAACATTCCTCCGCAGACCCGAAAAACTTTATAACTTTACCATATGATGGTAATAAAAGGAAGTGAAAATTGAA
>DATDRO010000089.1:0-4502 GCA_035291685.1 Nitrospirota bacterium
CTTCAGCATCATTGCCGGGGCGCCGGGATACGCCCAGCAGGCGGTAAAAAAGCTTACCCCAAAGGAGATCAAAAAAATGGCGGCGACAAAAGCGGTCATCGAGACCAAATTCGGCACCATCACCCTGAAATTTTTCCCCGACGCGGCGCCGGGGCATGTGAAGAACTTCATCGACCTGGCAAAGAAGGGTTTTTATGACAAGACCACTTTCCACCGGGTGATCCCCGGGTTTATGATCCAGGGCGGGGACCCGAACTCGAAGGACCCCAACAAGAGCAAACACGGCCAGGGCGGGCCCGGATATACCATCAAAGCCGAGTTCAACGACAAACCGCACAAGCGCGGCACGCTCTCCATGGCCAGGGCCGGGCATCCCGACAGCGCGGGTTCGCAGTTCTTCATCTGCGTGAAGGATTCTTCGTTCCTGGACCGGCAGTATACGGCGTTCGGCGAGGTTGAGAGCGGCATGGACGTCGCGGACAAGATCGTGGCCCAACCCAAAGACCAGAATGACAACCCGAACGAGCGTATCGAGATGACGGTGAAGGTCGTCGAAGGAAAGTAAGAACAACAGGGTCAAGAAGCCAGGGGCAAGGGTCAGGCGGGATTTTTCCCGGACCCATGATCCGAGACCCGGTACGGGGAGATTTTGTTGAAACAGGGCATTAAAAAGATCGTTGTTGCCTATTCCGGCGGATTGGACACCTCCGTCATCATCACCTGGCTCAAGCAGGAGTACGGGGCCGAGGTGATCGCGTTTACCGCGGACATCGGACAGGGCGAAGAACTCGAACCGCTCCGCGAAAAGGCGATCAAGACCGGCGCGAGCAAGATCTACATCGACGACCTGCGCGAGGAATTCGTTCGTGATTTTGTGTTCCCGCTGCTCCGGGCGAATGCGGTGTACGAGGGCCGTTATCTCCTGGGCACGTCCATCGCGCGGCCGCTCATCGCCAGGCGCCAGATCGAGATCGCGGTGAAAGAAGGGGCGGACGCCGTCTGCCACGGCGCGACAGGCAAAGGGAACGACCAGGTCCGGTTCGAACTCACTTACCTTGCGCTCAAACCCGATGTGAAGATCATCGCGCCATGGCGGGAGTGGGCCATGAAGGGACGCGAGGAACTGATCGCGTACGCGGAAAAGCACAAGATCCCGGTGACGGCCACGAGGTCGAAGCCCTATTCCACGGACCGGAACCTGCTCCATATCAGCTACGAGGGCGGCATCCTCGAGGACCCGTGGAAGGAATCCACCGAGGACATGTACACCATGGCGGTGCCGGTGCTGAAAGCGCCGGACAAGCCTGAGTACGTTGAAGTGGGATACGAGGCCGGCAATCCCGTTGCCATCAACGGCAGGAAGCTTGCCCCGGCCGCGCTTCTGGCGGAAGCGAACCGGATCGCCGGCAGCCACGGCATCGGCCGCGTGGATCTCGTGGAGAACCGCTACGTAGGCATGAAGTCCCGGGGCGTGTACGAGACCCCGGGCGGCACGCTCCTGCACGCGGCGCACCGGGCCGTGGAGTCCATCACCATGGACCGTGAGGTGATGCACCTGCGCGACAGTCTGGTCCCACGGTACGCGGAGCTGGTCTACTACGGATACTGGTTCTCGCCGGAGAGAACGATGCTTCAGACGGCTGTTGACGAAGCGCAAAAGAACGTCACGGGCACGGCAAAGCTGAAATTATATAAAGGAAACTGCGATACCGTGGGGCGGAGATCCCCGGTCTCGCTCTACAACCCGGACCTGGCAACGTTTGAGGCGGACACGGTATACGACCAGAAGGACGCGGAAGGGTTCATCCGCCTGAATGCGCTCAGGCTTCGGGTGGGAGCAGCGGCGAATAAGAAATGAACCGGTGAAGCGGTGAATGGGTGAATCGGGGAGATGCGGAGTTTGGAAGAAGCAGAGAAGGTGAGAAGATGGGCGTCTTTAAATCTCAGCTTCCCAACTTCTTAACTTCGCGTTATACTCTCGCGGCTAACAGGTTGATTACATCAACATGACAAAGAAGACAAAAATAACAAAGAAGGCGAAAAAGGCCGTGGCGAAGACAAAGCCCTGGTCCGGCCGGTTCACCGAGGCCACGAACAAGCTTGTGGAAGAATTCACGGCCTCGATACCGTACGACTGGCGTCTCTATCCGTACGACATCGCGGGCAGCATTGCGCACGCGGCCATGCTGGCCGAGACCGGCATTATCCTGCAAAAGGAATCCCGGCAGATCATCCGGGGGCTGCAGGAGATACATCGGGAGATCGTGTCCGGCGCGTTCGAATTCAGCGTGGAGCTCGAAGACATCCATATGAATATCGAGAGTCGGCTGATCGAGAAGATCGGGCCGGTAGGCGGCAAGCTCCATACGGCGCGGAGCCGGAACGACCAGGTGGCTCTCGACATCCGGATGTACCTGCGGGACGAGATCGCGAACATCCACGGACTCCTCTCGACCCTCCAGAAGGTCATCGTCGATCTCGCGGACCGCTACGGCGATGCGGTGCTGCCGGGGTACACGCACCTCCAGCGGGCCCAGCCCGTGCTGTTCGGCCACCACCTGCTCGCATATTATGAGATGTTCGAGCGGGACCGCGGCCGGCTCGAGGATTGCTTCATGAGAACGGACGTCATGCCGCTCGGGTCGGGCGCGCTCGCGGGCACGGTGCTGCCCATAGACCGGAAGTTCGTTGCCAAACAGCTCGGGTTCAGCGCCGTCTCCGAGAACAGCATGGACGCCGTGTCTGACCGGGATTTTGCGATAGAGTTCGTCTCGGCCTGTTCGCAGATCATGATGCATCTCTCCCGGCTGTCCGAGGAGCTTGTCCTGTGGTCTTCCCCGGAGTTCGGGTTTATCACGATCTCCGACGCATTCACGACAGGGTCTTCCCTCATGCCGCAGAAAAAGAACCCCGACGTGGCGGAGCTCAGCCGGGGCAAGACCGGCAGGGTGTACGGCGATCTGATGGCCCTCCTGACGATCATGAAAGGGCTGCCGCTCGCGTACAACCGCGACATGCAGGAGGACAAAGAGCCGGTCTTCGACACTGCCGATACAGTCACCCTTACGCTCTCCGTGTATGCCGGCATGCTCCAGAGCATGCGGGTGAACAAGGAAGCCATGCGAAGGGCTGCCGAGGACGGGTTCATCACGGCCACGGACCTTGCCGACTACCTCGTGAAAAAGGGTCTTCCCTTCCGGCAGGCGCACGAGATCGTGGGCCGCGCCGTCCGTCGGGCGCTGGAGATGAAGAGCAGCCTCGTTGAAATGCCGGTGAAGGAATACAAAAAACTTTCCCCGCTCATTCACGAAGACGTCTATAAGGCGCTCGCGGTCGAGGCCTCGGTCGGCAGGCGGACCTCGTACGGCGGGACGGCCCCGGCAAATCTGAAAAAGCGGCTTCTGGCGATCAAGAAGCTCATGAAATGAACAGGATTTGCAGCACGCGCAGAGAGAAAGTGACAAGTTCCAATAATCAAGCGCCAAGCTCCAAATAAATATCAATTACCAAGGCTTCAAGTTCCAAACTGTTTGGGCTATTGCAATTTGATCATTGGTGATTATTTGTCATTTGAGATTTGTAATTTGGAATTTTCCAGATGAAGAATAAGATGGTCCGCTGGATTTTAACAGGCTGTTCTCTGACGCTTGTTCTCACGATCGTCGCTTCCTGCGGCAGGAAGACAGCCCCGCTCATACCTGACAGCCCTCGGCCTGAGGCGATCACCGATATCAAGGTTGTGGCGCGTGACAATTTTGCGTACCTTTCGTGGCATGTTCCGGTCAGGAACATCGAGGACAGGGAGATGCCTCCCGCCGCGATCGAGGGCTTTCGGGTCTACCGGGCGGAAATGGGGTCGGGCATGAAGAAGACCCGGTACAAGCTGTACGCAGAGATCAGCATGGCGAATCCCGCGCCGGCCGAGGTGAAAAACGGTCTGGTGTTCTGGACCGACAAAAATCTCAAATACGGACAGGTGTACGGGTACAAGATCCGGGCGACGAGCACGAGGGGAGGCATAAGCGCTTTTTCGAAGGAAACAAGGATTGTACCGCTTTTGTCGCTCGCTCCGCCGAAGAACCTCGCTGCTGCGGGCGGAGACGGCAGTGTTCTGTTCACGTGGGATGCCGTGGCCACGAGGATGGACGGAAGCCGGTACGATGGCTTTGTGGGGTATAATGTATACCGCGGGACCGGGCAGGGACGGTATGACGAGATACCGCTGAATCAGGAACCGCTCAGGACGCCTTCCTATAAAGACACCGCGGTGGTGATCAACAAAACGTACTACTATATGGTCCGCTCCGTGGACAGCCCGACGCCTCCCTGGAAAGAGAGCGTTGACTCCGCAGAGGTGTCAACGGTGCCGAAAAAACTTACTCCTCCGGAAAGGCCCGCGGGGCTGACGGTCGTGCCGGGCGTCGGAAGGATATTCCTCACGTGGAATGAAAACAAGGAGCGGGACCTCGACGGATACCATGTCTATCGATCGGAAAAGAGCG